>WJLG01000063.1 GCA_014728685.1 Candidatus Falkowiibacteriota bacterium | reverse complement strand
GGTATAGAATGAATGGCGTAGAATACATCGTAGAATTTGCTCCCATAGAAGGAAAATTAGGGCCGGCTCTTAGCGGCCGCACCCGGGGCAAAGAAAGATCAGTTTGCGTTTCGATCACGGATGACCAAAAGGCAAGAAGGTTTTTTGAAATATTCGGCACTCCGGACGATCTCCGCAAGATCGATGATGCAGGCGGAAAAAAAGTACGGCTATCCCGAGTTCGATCGAGAATAAAAATGGAGATCATTGATTGAAAGCAAACTCAAAAGGAACCTATATGGTTCCTCTTTTTATTCTCTTATTTGCTCTATTTTATTTCACCGGCCAATTGTCCGCAGGCGGCCTTTATGTCTCTTCCGAACTTATATCTTTGCACCACTTCGATCCCGCTGCTTTCCAGAATATCTTTGAATTTTTTTACATCTTTTGCTTTGGATGCTTCGTACTTGCCTGTTTGATTGTAAGCGATCAGATTGACAGTGAACAATTCTCCCAGCTCTTTTTTCAGAAGTTCGGCCAATTCCTTAGCTGCCGACTGGCTGTCGTTTATTCCAGAGAGCATAATATATTCTATCATCACCTTGCGCTTGGTCCTTTTTATATAATTCGAGATCGCTTTCATCAAGCCTTTGATCGGATATAGCCGGCTTATCGGCATTAATTTGTTCCTGAGCTTGTCGTTGGGCGCGTGCAATGAAACGGCCAGGTTTATCTGCAAGGGTTCTGACGAGAGCTTGTTTATTCCGTCCACCAATCCGACCGTGGAAACAGATATCTTCCTGGCTCCGATATTGAAAGTCTCGGGATCATTCAAAGACCTGACAGCCTTGATCACCTCTTCGTAATTATCAAGCGGTTCGCCCATACCCATAAATACCACGTTCGATACTCTCTGGCCGCTCTTTTTTAAATATCTGGCAAAGAATAAAACCTGAATTATGATCTCTTGATGATCCAAATTCCTTTTGAACCCCATCTTGCCGGTCAAGCAAAAATCGCAAGCCATCTTGCAGCCGGCTTGAGTGGAAACGCAAACCGTATTGCGCCCGTCTTTATGCTTCATCAAAACCGTTTCGACCCAAACGTCGCCAAGATCGATCGCGGCCTTGGCGCTTTTTTTATCTTTGGCTTCATTGATCTCAGCCTTTATCGACAGCGGGGCTTCTTCTGACAATTTCTCGCGCAAAGGCAGAGGCAAAACGCTGACGCTTGCCCAGTCATCGGCCAAATCGGAAAAAACAGCCTTGTATGACTGTTTCATCCTAAAAGCCGGTTCATTTTTCAATATGTCTTTGATCCTTTCCAGGTCCATAATATTCTATCGCTTAATAAGCTCTATACTTTCTATAACCACATTTTCAAATGGTCTATCGTTCAATCTCTTATTGGTGGGATCGATCTTCCTGTCGGTATCAACATCCTCTATTGCCTCAACCACATCCATACCTTCGACCACTCGGCCGAAATTGGTATGTTTGCCATCCAGCCAAGGAGTGCTTTCGGCTGTTACTATAAAAAATTGCGATCCATTGGTATTGGGCCCGGAATTGGCCATGGCCAGACTGCCCTTGACCAATGGTTCTTTGTTGAACTCGTCGGCGAAGCGATATCCGGGTCCGCCCTGGCCGTCATTTTCCGGATTATCATCCTTGGAGTTGGGATCGCCTCCCTGGATCATGAAATCCTTGACCACTCGATGGAAGGTGGTGCCGTCGTAAAAACCTTTATTGGCCAAATTCATAAAATTATTGACCGTGATCGGAGACTTGTCGTCAAAAAACTCCACCTTGATATCTCCCATATTGGTTTTTATGACAGCATATTCATATTCCGCGGCCAGATCGGTATGCTCAAGCTGTTCCAAAAATCTTTTTTCGAATTTTTTTTCTTCTTGCATATCTTTGTCTTTATTTTGATCCATCGGCCTGATTTCATTGTTCACAATATCCTTTTTAGCCAAAGGGCCGGAACAAGCGGAAAGGAAAAAAATAACGAATAACAATAAAAATGTCTTTTTCATATTTTTTATCTTAAAATATCTTTTGCCATAAGGCTATGAATTTGTCAGTGAATTTGGAAACATCTCTGACAGTGACGACTAGGATCAAGAGCAGCAACAGCAGGAAACCGGTATTATGGATAACCGCTTCGACTTCTCTCTTGATCGGCGAACCTTTTATCTTTTCTATAAGAAGGAAGATGACTCGTCCGCCATCCAAGGCCGGAAAGGGCAGAAAATTGATGACAGCCAAATTGATCGACAACAGGGCGGTGAATTGCAAGAGATAAACAAATCCCATTTCGGCAAATTGCCCGGCCAAGACCGCGATGCCGACCGGACCGGAAATGCTGGCCGGTACGCCCTGGCCGACAAATATGCCTTTTATCAATTCGTAAAAAGCGACGATTATCAGCCAAACCATTATTATTGAGGTTTTTAATCCTTTCCAGACCGCCAAATACCAAGGATATCTGACCAGGCCGGTATTGATGATAGCAATGCCTATCTCGCCCTTACCTTCTTCATTGGCGCGCGGCGTGATCTTGAGCTGCATTTTCTCATTTCCGCGCATAACCTCATAAGATAATTCTTGATCGATATTGGCATGAGTGATGTCTTGAAGGTCGGTATCAGAATCGATCTTGATGCCGTTGACGCTTAAGATCGCATCAGCCATCTTCAGACCGGCCTCTTCGGCCGGACTTTCGGGAAGCACCTCCACGATCTGCACTTTTTCCTCCGAGACTATGGCCCGCTCGTCGATATCATCCACTCCCTGAGGCAAACCGAACATAAAGCCGATGGAAAAAAGAACAGCTGCCAGAACTATATTCATGAAAACTCCGGCCGACATAATGATCATCCTCTGCCAAACCGGCTTATTGTTCACATTGTCTTTTTCTCCATCCTCGAAGCCATCTTCTCCTTTTATCTTCACGAAACCTCCGATCGGCAGCCAATTCAAAGAGTAAACGGTATCAGCCGCGTCATCCGCCTCTTGTCCGCCTTTGACATGCTTCCATTTGCCGGACTTGCTTTTGTAAAAACCCCAGATCCTCGGCGGCAAGCCGAAACCGAATTCCTCTGTCTTGACCCCGAATTTCCGCGCGCTTATAAAATGGCCCAATTCATGGACAAAGACCAAAAGCGACAAAACTATTATGAAGGATATTATGGTTAGAAACATGCTTTTATAATTTTTAATTTAAAATTCTTATTTTTTACGATTCGAAATTTATAAATTTTTAATCATTTAGATCAAAAATTGTTTTTAAATTTCAAATTGATCAAACTACACTGTCATTATATCTTCTTCTTTCTTGTCTCTGATATCCTTGACGTTCTCGTTTAATTTTTTTATCTCTTCATCCAGCTCTTCGATGAAATCGTATTTTTCATCTTCTGTTATTTCCTTATCCTTTTCGGCTTTCTCGATCGCCTCTTTGATCTCATCTCTCACCTGCCTTAAGTTTATCCGCGTCTGTTCCATTTTCTCATTCAGCTTCTTGACCAAGTCCTTCCTGTTCTCTTCGGTCATTTGCGGGATATTGAGCCTTATCTTATCGCCTTCATTGACCACTCCCACTCCCAAGTCGGCATCTACGATCGCCTTCTCCAGATCTTTGATGATATTCTTGTCCCAAGGCGTAACAGTCATACTTTTGGCATCCGCGACCGCAATATTGCCGACAGCATTGACCGGATTCATAACGCCGTAAGCCGGCACATGGACCTTTTCCAATATCGCCGGATTGGCGCGCCCGGTGCGCAAATTGGCTATATCTTTTTTGAAAAATTCTATCGCTTTGTCGAAGTCCTCCTGTTTTTCTTGTATAAATTGATTCATATGGATCTTTTGATTAATAACTATTAAATTTTGGTTTATTTTTCTCCTTTGACCGTCAAATATATGATATCAGGATTATCCGGGCTTACCAATAGATCTTGGCCTGATCTGCTTGACGGCAGATTGACCACGCTCCAGCTGACGCCGCCATCGCCTGATCTGTAAAAAGCAGTGTCGGTCACATAATATATCTGATCGGAATTCGGAGCCAGAGTAATAGCATTGATGGTCGATTCTTTTTCCGGGGTTAAAAGCTCGACCCTGGACCAGCTATCGCCATAATCATTCGAGCGCAAAAGCCCGTAGGTGGTAGCCATGAACATCACGCCTTCCTTGTCGGTAGCGATCGCCAGGTCGCGGAATTTTTTGCTGTTTTTGAAATCACTCATGTTATCTTCCAGATCCTGCCAGGTCATACCTCCATCCATGGATCGAGCCGTGCCTTTGTTTTGCGTGGCTACAAAAACGATCCGGCTGTCAAAAGGGCTTAAAGCGATCTCCAGGACATCGTCCTTGGCCCTGAATATCGGCTGCCAGCTTTCACCCATGTCCGAGCTTTTCAAAACATCACCTCTGGAAAGACCGATATAGATGATATCACTATTATGATGATCGATCGCTATGCTGTTGATATCGGCCTTGGGGTCGTTGTCATAATATATTTGAAACCAATTCCTGGAACAATCTTCGGATTTAAATACCCTGTTACCGCCGGCCGCGTAGATTGAACATTTATCTTTAGGATCGATAGCAACCACCTTTACTTCCGACAATGGCAAAGATGCCGCTTTCTGCCAACCATCCGTGATCGTATAAGTATAATACAAACCATGGGAAACAGTACCCAAATAAAGGGTTTTGGGATCATTGGGGTCCATGGCCAAGTCATAAGCGCTGGCTTGCCGGAAAGTCTCTTGCTTGCCGGAAATATTTTTGATGAAAGATACTTGCTTCCAAGTCGAACCCTTGTCAGCTGAAGCAAATACGCCGCCGTCCGTATTGGGGTCCATGGCCTTTTTTTCACTGGAGCTGAAACGCACGCTGCATCCGGAAACCAATAAGACCGCCAGTGAAAAAATGATCATTAATTTTATCTTGTTTTTCTCCATATTATTTGAAG
>WJLG01000062.1 GCA_014728685.1 Candidatus Falkowiibacteriota bacterium | reverse complement strand
CAGGATGCCGATGATCAATATCAATATCCCTCCGATCAAATTCGAATAACGAGTATACTTGGTGCTGATACCGGTCATTTTCAGAGTCGTCATAGCTATGAAGAAGATCAGCAGATCATCAAGCATAAAAAAGAAAATATAAAGCAAAAGGTATCCATAGTATTGCCAGTTGGCCAGGTTTGACAGGGCCAAGACCTGAGTATAGACAGCCGGCAATCCGGCTGAGCAAACCAACTCTACCATATTTACGATCGCAGCTAGAACTATAATGCCCAAAAGGGATAGTAAAAAGCTTTTTTGCGAGATCACCTCTTTGAGCTTGTCAAAGATCTTTTTCTTCTTTTCTCCGCCGGTTACCTTACAAGCTCCTTCTTTGTTGGTGAAATATTCTTTCAAATGATAAGCGCCGGAACCGATAGCTACAGCTCCGATGATCCAACGGATAAACGAAAGAAAGCCGATGAATAGGAAAAGCTTAAGCCAAGCGGCCAGAAACAAAAAGTAAACCAAAGCGGAGGTGATGATAAAAGCCAGTCCCAGGATCCACATTTTGCGCCGGTCGCACATTCCCAAAAGCAAAGTTATCAAAAAAAGCAGAACCCACATAGCGCAAGGATTGAAGCCGTCCAATATGCCGATCGTGACCGTAAGCAGAGGCAATGAAAAATCCTTTACATCCGCTTCTCCCAAAAACGGCAAGGTGATCTTCTGCGATAGACTTTCTGTTCTATCAGTATCAGCCGAACAGCCGCAATCATGAGTACATTCTCCATCTTTTTCACAACCGTGTTCGCATTTTTCCTCTTCCCCGTTATCCAAAATACTCCCGACCGCATCCTGACATTCTCCGGAAGCATATTCGTCTAAAAGGGCTCTAATCTCGGAACCGGTAGTTTGATCATTATGATAACCGATCACTGCTTTATCACCGATTATCAATACCGGTACTCCCGGAATATTTATTTCCAAGCGGTCAGCCGCTTCGGAAAGCAATTTGGCGTTCTCGCGGCTATTCCAAACTTCGTATTCTTTGATATTGATCTCCGGATAATCGTCTCCAATACTATCCAAAAATTTTTCCTCTTTCGCGCAATGCGGACAGCCATCGCCATAAAAAAAATAAATGTCTTTTTGCGCCGCTTGAACCGGTACGGCCAAATTCAATAATATGAAAATGGAAAAGGCCAATGCTAATATTTTTTTCATATTTTATTTGATGAATTATATGTTTTAAGTATAAAAAACAATCGTGCTATTAGCAAGCACGATCATTTTTAGACATTTTTCAAAAGATGTTTTTGCCAATTATCTTTATTTATCTTCTCTATCTTATAAGCTTTTTTTACCCCGAATTTGCCTATTTGAATCCTTCTAAGCTCTTTTAGGTATCCTCCAGTGCCCAAGTTTCGGCCTATATCATAGGCAAGAGACCTGATATAGGTTCCAGACGATACTTTTACTCGTATTTTAGCCAAGGGCCATTTGTGTTTCAAAATTTTAATATTGTAAATTTCAATGTCATTGGCCTGCCTTTCTATCTCCTGGCCTTTTCTCGCAAGTTCATATAATTTCTTACCGCCTATCTTTTTGGCCGAGAACATCGGCGGTACTTGTTTTTGTTTGCCAACAAACGACTTCAAAACCTTTTTGATCTTTTTTTTCTTTATCGGCTCTCCTTTGTACTCAAAGATCGTCTTGCCATCTTTGTCATAAGTATCGGTAATTTCGCTAAGATCGATCAAGGCTTCATATTCTTTGTCCAACTTTACATATTGATCTATCTTCCTGGTCGCTTCCCGGGAAATAGCCACTATCAGAAGGCCGGTGGCAAAAGGATCCAAAGTGCCGGCATGGCCGATCTTTTTGATGCCGGTGATCTTTCTCAAACGGGCAATAACGCCAAATGAAGTTATTCCGGCCGGTTTATCTATTAAAATGAACCCCATATTTTAGTATTGACAAAATTAATATATTATGCTTAAATAAAGCCACAGTTTCACAGCTAGACTACCCAACATTATCCTAAGGAGGATCGTATGGAAAAAAGAATTCTGGTAGTAGAAGACGATGGAACGACTGCCGAAATTTTAAAAGACTTCTTGAAAATGCAAATTCCAGAAGCAGAAATTGAAAAAGTTGATAACCTGGCTGATGCCGATCAAAAGCTCAAAGATCTAGAATTCGATCTCGTAATTACTGACGGGATCTTCCCCGCCGGGAAAAATGGTTCGATCATAAAAGGCAGTGAAGGCTTTTTCTTTGCCAACGATATCTGCGACATATGCAATGAAAAAAGGATACCGGTTATCGTTGTATCCGGAAACCCTGAATATCTTCAAAGTCAAGCAAGCGCTGTGTTTATAAAAGGTTCTTTCAGGTATCTAAAGCTTACACAAAAGGCTAAAAACCTTTTAAATGCTTGATGATCACGCAATCCCCTTGTTGGAAACGACAAGGGGTCTTTTTATTCTTGTCGGGCTGAGAGGATTTGTCCCGCTCGGCCCAAGGTCCTGCGGGATCAGCTGCTCACACGCAGCTGAAACCTAAAAATCATTCTTGTCGGGCTGAGAGGATTTGAACCTCCGATCTCGTCGTCCCGAACGACGCGCCTTAGCCACTAGGCCACAGCCCGAAATTAACAACAATATTTATTGACCATTGATCCAACTAAGTTAGCCAGAATGATCACTATGGAAGCAATGAACAAATGCTCTAAAATTATATTCAGTGGTCTTTCTTTTTTTTGTCTAGCTATAAAAAAACTCAATACCGAAAGCAAGATCGCTCCAAAAATGATACTTATCCAAATAGCAGGCTTAAGATCAAGCGCCAAGATCGGAATCACGAAGATCAGAGCAAAAAAGAATTTACAAACAAAAGTATAGATCGTCGACTCCCACACATGTCTTTCTTCGCCTTCTTTGCTTTTATACTCTTCTGAAATATGGATCCCTAAAGCATCCGAAAAAGCATCGGCAATAGCTATGGTTATAATACCCGCCAAGACAATGGTCTTTGAATTCGTGGTCGAATAAAGTCCGACCATCAGTCCCAAGGTTGTGATCATGGCCGATGTCAACCCAAAACCCAAGCCGGTTTTGAAAGATTGTTTTTTAAGCATAGAGTGGGCATGAGAGGACTCGAACCTCCACGGATTGCTCCATACGCACCTGAAGCGTACGTGTATACCAATTTCACCACATGCCCCTAGGTCAAATTGCAAAATGCCAAAGTGCAAAATGCAAATTTTAAATCTTTTAACTTTCAGCGCCTTCTTCCTTTATATATCGACTCAAACAGATAAGCGCCGCGGGATCTGTTTGACAAAAAAAATAAATCGGTCTAAACTTGGAAATAAGTTAACCGATATGAAGAAAAATTTCACGAACAATTCATTTTTCTTTTTTTTCTTCTTTACTGACAAAAGGGTCGGTTAGCTTTGATATTATCAAGTAATAAAAGAAAAATCAAGCAACTGGCCCGAAAGGCCAGATTTTTTGTTCTTTAGAAAATACCAATTTTCACCGAAGGGAGTTATAAATGAAAAAAATTGCGATCCTCGGACCAGCCGGATCAAACGGACACAAAGCGGCCTCTAAAATGGTAGCTCTGAATGAATACGAAATTACCTGGGCCAAAAGCAATGCCGGAGTAATGGAGATGGTACAAGCCGGAAAAGCAGACGTTGGCGTAGTTCCTATTTGGAATAACACCGAAGGCTTTGTCAAAAAAGTGCTTGGTTATTGGATGGATCAAGAAACGGAGTATTCAAAAAGGGAACTTTATCCTGTTGCTGAAATGTCCATCCCTATCAGCCACTGCCTGTTAGCCAGGACTGGAACTTCTCCTAATAGCTTAACAGAAGTACATTCCCACCCCCAAGCTATCGGCCAGTGCCGCACATTCTTGGAGTCGTTTAGGAAACCAGCCGGCCAGTGCCACACATTCCATGAGTCGCTTAAGGCGCCATTGGTTGAGAAAGCCGCTCTGACAACTTCCGGCGCAGCTGAGATGGTAGCCAAATCATCCAATAGAGGCCTTAGTTGTATCGCTTCGGAATTTGCGGCCTCTATCTATGGTTTAGAAGTTATTAAGAGCAAAATCGAGGATAACGGCGGAAACGAGACCACCTTCCATCTGCTTGCCAAAGAACCTAAGGAATGTGGGGACAAAAAGCTAAAAACGGCTATTGTATTCTGGGTCAAGAATAGACCAGGAGGTCTAATGTCTCCCTTGAGCATCATCACAGCTGCCGGTAAAAATATGTCCACTTTGTGGACCATTCCTTTGGCCAAAAAGAAGCAAGTAGCTTTCTATGTGGAGTTCGAAGGTGATGTTGAACAAGACCGGAATGTTCTGGCACTGCTCAATGAGATCACTGAAAAACTCATCATCTTAGGTTCCTTCCCTGAGATGAGCTAAAAGATCACCCCCGATTTTTCTTAAATCGGGGGTTTTTATTATTAACTTCTTCACTTAATGTGGTAGATAATACTGGCCTCGAACCAGTGACCTCTGCCCCGAGGCCTCGGGACAGGCTCAATATTTTCAATGTGGGTGATATTGGATTTGAACCAATGACTTCTTCGATGTGAACGAAGCACTCTACCGCTGAGTTAATCACCCTTTATATAGATCATGGCGAAGCCACGCTAAAATTCTTAATTGAATGTGGTGGACTTACCGGGAGTCGAACCCGGGACCTCTGCAATGCGAATGCAGCGCTCTAGCCAGCTGAGCTATAAGCCCTTTACAAAAAGCCCTCTTCAAAAGGACTTTTTCATATTATAACTATTTTCTAATTAAAGCAATATCATTATAATCGCGAAATACACCACTACACTGGTAATGTCCTGAATGATGGTACCTATGGGCCCGGAAGCATCAGCCGGATCGAATTTCGCCTTATAAAAAATATACGGGACAAACAAGCCGGTGAACAAAGAAGACATGACCGCGAAAAATAAAGCGATACTTAATATCAAGCTGGTGCCGGTGGTTCCGTAAAATAAAAATGTCAAAAAATAAAGCACCAGGCTCATTATTACGCCAATAACCATTATCGTATGCAACTGCTTGATAAAATATTTCAAGAAGGGAAAGATTCCGCCGGAAGCATTGTAAGAAGCCAGATCCCTAATGATGAAAGCCTGGGTTTGCGACCCGACAGCTGAAGCCATATAAACCACCATTGGTATAAAGGCGGCCAATATCGGATGCAGGGATATCAATTCTTCATAATGCTTGAGCACGCCGGCGATCAAAAGTCCTCCGACAAGTCCCAGGGCCAGCCACGGCAATCTGTGCCTTAAAGATTCAAAAACAGAAATATTCAAAACACTTTTAAAAGGACCTTTATGATACACTCCTCCGAGTCTTAATATATCTTCCACATGTTCATTGTCCACTATCTGCAATATGGAATCCGAAGTTAAAACTCCCAAAAAACGATCATCTTTATCAACGACCGGCATGGCTTTGATATTATTTTGAATGGCATGCAAAGTAGCTCGGCCCTGAACAGAATGCGCGCGGACAGTGACCAATTCCTTGCCCTTGGTCATCAGTTCTTTGACCTTGGTGGTCGCTCCGGGGTGAGCCAAGACTTCTTTAATGGAAATGATTCCTTTCAGCTTCTTGCTCTTGTTGATGACATAAATGTAATTTATAGTCTCGAATTCTTTGGTTTCTTTCAGAAGAACTTTTTCAACATCTTTAATAGTAGCTTTGTCATCGACAATCGGTACTTTGTTGGTCATCAAACGTCCGACCGACTCGGCCGGATATTCTTTGTTTTTGATCTCTTTGGCGGCGATCGCCTCCTTTTTTTCCGCCATACTTTATTTTATTAATTTTTTACAGTCTGCTTTTTTATCAATATACTTCTGCTGAATATCTTCAAGGGTTTCCGGTGGCAAAACGCAATTATTATCTATCTTCTGCCGGCACTGAAGCTCGAACTCTTCCTTGTACTTAGAGTAGGCTTCGTTCAAGCATCGGGAATAAGCATCATAATTCTCCTTTTCCCCTCTTTCATCTTGATCAAGATCAATGTTCTTGGGCGAATATTCGATCTCCGGCCGGATAGACTTTTCTTGCTTTTTTAAATAGACAAACAACAGCAATACGCCAATAGCTATAAAGATCGACAAGAAAACCAAGAAGTCCCTTATTACGCGAAATAATATTTTATTCATTTAAATTTGAAACAGAGCCGTTATCCACTCCGACTTATCATTATGTCGGGGTATTGGGAATCGAACCCAAGCTACACCCACCCCATGGGCGCGTACTACCATTATACTATACCCCGCTAATTTTATAAAATCATTTTTTAAAAAATTCCAAATATGCCTCTCTCATTAATTTAGCATCATCCAAGGCATTGTGCATTTTATATTTTTCCACATCGATCCCAAGCTCTATCAAGAATTTTCTATTCTTCTTGTTGAAATCATCCGGATCATAGCCGGCGGCAAACATCATGGAAGCAAAATCAAAAGGAAAGCGGAAAAAAGGATTTTTTTCAATACCTAAAAGTTTATACAAATAAAGCGAGTCGTATTGCGATACAAAAGAAATCATATAAGGTTTGTCCGGACCGACAAATTCTAAAATTTTCTCTGCTGCTTCCCGACGATCTATTTTTTCTTTTTTCAAGGTAGGTAGTATGTGGTCAAAAACCCATTGATCGACCTCGCCTTCATGGTCAATTTCCAAATACAATTCCTCTCCGGTCATCTTTATCATACCGATCGAAAGTATTTCCCCTTTATACGGATCTAAAGAGGAAAATTCCGTATCCAAAAATATTATATTGTCGGATAAAGGTTTTGTTTGCTTCATAGATCAAGAAATCTTTCTGACAATGCACAAAGGCGTTTGTTCGGATGATTGGCCCAAGGGATTGTCTTTGAAGATCTTTTTGCATCGATCCTCTGAAATATCCTTGTCCGATCTTCCAAGAATGGCCACGCCTAGATCATTGGCATCTATGATAACAACCTTGTTGCCGATAGCCTCTTTTATCTTTTTTGCCGCTTTATCCGGCTCGGCCGGTCCTAATTTGGCATATTCATTATATGGCGGCAAGGTGTAGGAGCATGGCCCATCGATAGCATTGATGTTTTTGCCCACCACTTTATAAAAAACTCCTCTCATACCGAAAGGCTTGGTAACGGCTGCGGCCAAAGCGGCCAAAAGCATTCTGAATGCTCCGGCCTCTCTAACAGCCAGTTCCATGGTCCAAGGACTTCTAAGTCCGATACCATAAGGCGACTTGTGGACAAAATTTACCAGTAGCTTAGCTAAAAGCGAGGGCTTGATGTCTTTGATCGGATAAGCCCGGCCTTGGCTGATCGCCACTATTCTCTCGCTAATGAAAAGCATATCGCCTTCTTTTATATGATCACCGGCGTATTTCTTGCATACTTCCACGATATCATCTCCATCTTTGATAATGTGGGTCTTAATCGGATATCTGGCAAATTTCTCACCATCAAATTCGATCTCAATATTTTTTCCTTGGTTTGGTTTTAGTTCATTCATAGTTTTAAAATTATTGGCGGTACCTTTTGGTTGAAATTCTAACTTTTTTTGAACAGAACCCCGACTGACGCACGCGCGGAGCGCGTGGTGGCTCTGAACTAAATCGTACGCTCTCGCCCCGCCCGCCTCCGCTATCGCTGCGGCGAGAACCTCGCAGAAATTTTCCCTTACAATTTT
>WJLG01000061.1 GCA_014728685.1 Candidatus Falkowiibacteriota bacterium | reverse complement strand
GTCATTATATACAATTTTTTTGGATCATGTTATTGTTTAGACTTGTTTAATATCCGAAATTAGCAGTATATTTGTTAATATTTTTTGATTTTTATATGTAAAAATATTTTCTATGTAAGTTTGACCTATGCCTTGTTTTTGTTTCTTGCAAAATTTATAATTTTCCGTTAATATAAAGCATTAATCAGTGTAGCTATGGACAACTACAATATTAGCTATTTACGCCAACTGGAGGCGGAAAGCATCCATATAATCCGTGAAACAGCGGCCGAGTTTAAAAACCCGGTGCTTTTGTATTCCATAGGAAAAGATTCTTCTGTGCTTTTGCACCTAGCTTTAAAGGCTTTTGCCCCTGGCAAGTTGCCTTTTCCAATAATGCATATCAACACTAGGTATAAATTTAATGAAATGATTGAATTTAGAAATAAGGTGGTTGATAAATATGGACTTAAGCTAATAGAAATGATCAATGATGAGCCAACCGCTAAGGCTATGAATCCAGAGCAGGCTCATACCGATGAATATATATATTATAAGAAGACCAAGCCGCTTTTGGCCGGAATAAAGGATAATAAGTTTGATGCCGCTTTTGGGGGTGCACGCCGAGATGAAGAAAAAGCTCGAGCTAAGGAGAGGATATTTTCGGTCCGCGATGCCAACAACGCTTGGGATCCGAAAAGGCAGAGGCCGGAACTTTGGGATATATATAATACGCAATTAAAAGAAGGTGAGAGTGTGCGCGTTTTTCCGCTTTCCAATTGGACTGAAAAAGATATTTGGATGTATATAAAAAAGGAAAAGATAGATGTCGTACCTTTGTATTTTGCCCAGAAGAGAAAAGTGGTGAAAAGGAACGGCGTTTATTTGCGCTTGGATGAATTTGTTAAACCCAAAGACGGCGAAGAAGTGATGGAGCTAAGCTGCCGTTATCGCACTTTAGGCTGTTCACCTTCCACCGGAGCGGTGCCTTCGGAAGCAGGAACTATAGATGAGATAGTCGAGGAAGTTTTTGGCGCCAAATTTTCAGAAAGGGAAACCAGAGCCATTGATCAAGGAAGTTCGGATTCAATGGAGAGGAAAAAACGCGACGGATACTTTTGATCAATATAATATAATTTTTACAATTTGCTCTTTGCAATTTGTAATTTGTAAAAATGAATAAAGATCTATTCAATATTAATAAAGAAATGCTAGTGCTGGCTACGGCCGGAAGCGTTGATGATGGGAAATCGACTTTGATCGGGCGTCTTTTTTATGACCTGGACCTGATATATGAAGACCATTTACAACAGATGCGCGAGGCTTCGGAGAAAAAAGGCTTGGCTGAATTGGACCTATCACTTTTGACCGATGGTTTGGCGGCCGAAAGAGAACAGGGTATAACCATTGATGTTGCTTACAGATTTTTTGATACTAAAAAGAAGAGGGTGATAATTGCCGATGTCCCGGGGCATGAGCAGTACACCAGGAATATGGTGACCGGCGCTTCCAATGCCGATGTAGCTTTGGTTTTGGTAGATGCCAGAAATGGCATGACCACCCAGTCCAGAAGACATTTGTTCATTTCTTCGCTTTTGGGTATTTCTCACATTGTGGTTGTGGTCAATAAGATGGATGCAGTCGGCTATGATCAAAAGACCTTTGAAGAAATAAAGGATCAGTTTTTGAAGTATTCAGCCAAGATGGAGGTCGATGACCTGCAATTCATTCCGGTTTCCGCTTTGAAGGGCGATATGGTAGTCGAACGCGGCGATAATATGCCCTGGTATGAAGGCGACACCTTGCTTTATTATTTGGAAAATGTAGCCGGGGGAATAAAGAATTTGCGTGATTTTCGCCTACCGATCCAATATGTTATTCGCCCGAATCAGGATTATCGCGGTTTTGCCGGCAAAATAGAGTCGGGTATAATCAGAAAAGGCGAGAAAATAAAAGTTTTACCATCAGGAGCAAGTGCCAAAGTAGAATCGATATTAATGGCCGGAGAAGAAAGAGATGAGGCTTTTGCCCCGCAGTCGGTTGCCGTTTCTTTAGATAGAGAGATAGATATTAGTCGAGGAGACATGATGGTCAGGGAAGACAATTTGCCTCATATTGCCAAAGAGTTTGAGGCGATGGTTTGTTGGTTTGATGGAGAGAAGCTAAATAAGGATAAGACTTATTTGATAAAACAAGGCAGTAAGACTTGCCGGGTCAAGATCGATGATCTTAAATATAGACTGAACATAGATACTCTTCATCGGGAGGGTAGCGACACTTTGGAGCTCAATGATATCGGCCGGCTTTCCATTTCCGCTAATGATTTTTTGATGTTCGATCCTTATGCCAAAAACAGAAGGACCGGAAACTTCATTTTAATAGATGAGCTTTCCAAGGCGACCGTGGCGGCCGGGGTGATCATCGATAAGGGAACTAAAAAAACAGAACAGCCGGCAAAAGAAGTCGAGGATGATGATCAAGGTCCGATAAAATTGAAAAAAGCGCCGGTTCTTTGGTTCACCGGTTTGTCCGGCTCCGGGAAAAGCACTATCGCGGCCAAGCTTTTTGAAAATTTTAAAAGAAGAAACGTTGATTGTGAACATTTCGACGGCGATGTCTTGCGGGAGATATTCGGTAACGATTTGGGCTTTACCAAAGAAGATAGGATGAAAAATATAGAACGAGTCGGA
Organism: Candidatus Falkowiibacteriota bacterium; assembly: GCA_014728685.1. GTDB lineage: Bacteria > Patescibacteriota > Patescibacteriia > Patescibacteriales > WJLG01 > WJLG01. The sequence goes on along the minus strand of WJLG01000061.1, from coordinate 56 downwards.
TATTTGGCCAAGCTTTTGAATTCGCATCGGATTACCGTTTTAGCTACATTCATTAC
>WJLG01000060.1 GCA_014728685.1 Candidatus Falkowiibacteriota bacterium | reverse complement strand
TAGCTAACTTGGCTAAATTAAAATTGACCGAAGGGGAGATGGAAGAACTCACTCCTCAACTTTCCGACATTTTGGATTACATAGAGAATTTGAAAGAAGTCGATACGGCTAACGTCGAGCCTACAGCTCAAGTCTCCGGTCAGACCAATGTCATGCGAGAAGATTCAGTGATCGATTGTCCGGTCGATGAAAGGGAGGCGGCTTTGAATCAAGCTCCCGGTGGCTTGGAAAACGGCCAGATAAAAGTCAAAAGAGTGCTTGACTGAGTTTTAGAATTAAAAAGAAAATATGCCATTAAATGAACTTACAATAAAACAAGCCTTGGAAAAACTTGATAAAGGCGAGATAACTTCGGTCAAGATCACCAAGGCTTGTTTGGATAGGATAGCCAAGATCGACAGCGAGATAAACGCTTGTTTGACCATCTGCGAACAAGAGGCTTTGCAAGAAGCCGAGGAAGCGGATAAAAGAAGGGCAAAGGGTGAAAAAGGCGGTCTTTTAGGCATTCCGTATGCAGTTAAAGATAATATCCTTACCAAAGGGATAAGAACAACAGCCGGTTCAAAGATTTTGGATAATTACATCTCTCCTTTTGATGCTACTGTTGTGAAAAAGCTCAGAGAGGCGGGTGCGGTTTTGATCGCCAAAACCAATATGGATGAATTCGGCCATGGTGGATCCACTCAGAACAGCGCTTACGGAGTAGTTCACAATCCTTACAATAAACAAATGGTAGCTGGTGGTTCATCTGGTGGTTCGGCAGCGGCTGTGGCGGCTGATATGTGTATTTTTGCTTTGGGAACCGACACCGGAGGATCGATCAGGTGTCCGGCCAGTTTTTGTTCAGTGGCCGGTTTAAAACCCACTTATGGACGAAATTCCCGTTATGGATTGATGGCTATGACATCTTCTACGGATACTCCCGGAATTTTGGCCAAGAGTTCAGAGGATACGGCCATGGTCATGAACGTGATCGCCGGGCATGACACCAAAGATGCCTCGAGCCTTGATGAAGATGTTGCCGATCATTTGCTAGATATCGATTCAGACATCAAAGGAATTAAGATCGGTCTGCCGGATGAATATTTCAAAGAGGGTCTAGATGAGGAAGTGAGGGTGAAAATAAATGAAGCTATTGATAAGTTCAAAGAAATGGGAGCCGAGGTTTTGCCAATAAGCTTACCGCACACCAAATATTCTGTTCCGGTCTATTATATTATTACTCCTTCGGAAATAAGCTCCAACATGGCGCGTTTCGATGGTATTAAATACGGTTTTTCCGACAAGGAAGCAAAGAGCTTACAAGAAGTCTATTTGCAGTCTCGCGGACAAGGCTTGGGGACTGAAACCAAAAGAAGGATAATGATCGGCACTTATGCTTTATCTGCCGGATATCGAGAAGCTTATTATTTGAAAGCGCAAAAGGTAAGGACTTTGATAAAAGAGGAGATGGACGCGGCTTTGAAGGAAGTTGATATCCTTTTGACGCCGGTACAGCCGACTTGCGCTTACGAGATAAACGCGCACAGAGGTGATCCTTTGGCTGCTTATTTGGAAGATATTTATGTCTCCGCAGCTTCTTTGTCCGGGGTGCCGGCCTTGAGCCTGCCTTGTGGTTTTTCTCCTAAGGGCTTGCCGATCGGCATGCAGTTGATAGGCAAGAGGCTTGATGAATCAAAAATATTGAATATAGCTCATCAATATCAAAAAGCCACTGACTTTGCACAACAAAAACCCGAAATATAAAAATATAAAAAACACTCCGTTTTATTCAAACGGAGTGTTTTTTGATTGGAATAGCTATTTTGTTCTTCTTTCGAATAATAAAGCTGTCAGAAAGAAAGACACCGGTATCAGCGGGATCAGATTTCTGGAAAAAGCCGTATAATCGACCGCATAGAGATATCTTTCTGTGAATAGATAGACAGTAATAAGCCCGGTGAAACAGGCCGCCATCCAAAGCCAGCCGTATAGTTTCGTTCGGTTGGATATTATGGACTTCAGGTTGGCAAGAGCGAAAACAAACAAGGCAAATATCCAGATGTTCCAATTGTTCAGCCAGAACATCGATCTTAGAACATGTTTCCAGATCTCGGGATGAAAGCCGAGCTGCCAGCCGACATTACTTACATCCAAGCGATAAATAAGCTTGAAGAGTATCCAAGGAAGAAGCGGAGCCACTATATAAAATATCAATTTAAACGCTTGGCGCTCTTTGTTTGCAATAGCTCTAATGGTCATTATCAAAATGGCGCCTAAGATGAAGAAGATAGCCGTGTCCTTGGTAAAGAAAGAAATAGCCCAGAAAAGACCGGACAAAAGCAAGAGCTTGCGGTTCGGATTTTCAAAGTAGCGGAATAGAAAAAAGAAAGCGACCAAGACATAAAAAGCCAAGGGCAGATCGGCATAGGCATTGTATCCATGATAATGTATCAAAGGTATGGAAGAAAGCAAAAAGATAAAAACCGATCTTTTGACCGGATCGAGTCGGTCCTTAACAGCCGAGTTGAAGACGGATAGCAAACCCAAAAAATAAAAGACGAAGATCAGCTTGGTGTGAAGATCGTTATATTCTCCCAGGTTCAAATGAAGCCAGTACTGCGTAAGAGGTATCAACCAAGGATAGTTGATATGCGATCCTCCGCCGAGATAAAAGGTGTTTTCCGGATCAAAGCTTATCCCGCCGGTATAATAAAGCGCCTTGGTCTTCAAGGACCACATAACCAAGCTATCATAGGAGGCTACCGGTTTGTTCAAGGCCATTGTCAGAAGAGGGACGATATTGAGCAAGGTCAGTAAGATCATTATGAGAACAAAAGGGCTTATGTTCTTTGGAAGAGCAACTCTTTGTTTGAGATCCGGTAATTTGGGAAATATTTTTTGTTTTCTGATATATAAGATCATGGCCAGGTCTTGGATGGCCAAGAATAGGTGAAAGATCGGCAAAGATATTCTTTGCCTGAAAAGAAATATCCAAATAAAAAACTCCAAAGAAATAAGAAGATTACCCAAGCCGAAAGAGTAGAAAATATCAGCTAAGCCCGGTTTTCGGTTTTTTTGTCCGATGATCATCAGGAAGATGAGATAACCCGGAAGCAAGATGCTTAAGAAATAGATTGTTATTTGAATTGCCTCGATCATATTTTATTTTCTTTTTAGAATAAATATCGGTTTGTCTGTTTTTTGTCCGGATATCAAAAAGAAAGGTCCCAGCCACTCTTCATCTGAGTAAAGACCGTCACTTTTCATATAGTAGGCTTCGCCCGGATAATATAGAATGACATAATCGGCTTGGTCAATGTCTTTTACCATATTGAAATACGGGTATGAAAAATAGTCAAAAGCCCCGGTAATGATCGTAAATATCATTATTTTCGAACCTCGCGGCATCTTGCTCTCGGCATATTCAAGGAAGGGGATGACAGAACAGACTTTATTATAAGCGGTTTCATCCATGGAGCAAATGCGATTTTGCCTTTTTTCTTCTATTGAGGATCCGTTTGCCGAACTTTTGTAAGCATCGTATATGTTGTTGCCGGCAAAAAAGAAAAATATGGGCATCCAAAAGGTCAATGTCAGGGAAAGCAAATGGCGGTTTTTGATTTGACCTTTGTATTTTATCAAAATAAAAAAAGCCGACAATAAAAAGATCATGCCGACTACTATTACCAAGGAATAGCCGTTGAGATGAGGGCTGACAATGACATTGGCAGTCCTGAATACCTCCTTGGTGATGACTGGTGCTATTTCAAGCATTATTATTTGGTTATCGTTAAGGAATTTAATTTATTGGAGTATTATTGATTTTGTATAAAATATTAGGGATCCCGCTTTCGCAAGAATAACAGGCGGACTGCGTCGCGCCGTAGCCATGCTTCAGCGTGGCGAAGGCGGAGAGTGAGGGATTCGAAGGGGCCAAGCCCCACAACAAGTGCGAGGGTTCTTCACCCTCACCACCTTAAAACC
>WJLG01000059.1 GCA_014728685.1 Candidatus Falkowiibacteriota bacterium | reverse complement strand
CAAATAACAAATATCAAATAACAAATATCAAATAACAAATATCAAATAACAAATATCAAATAACGCATAGTCCTTAAGTGCCTTCCGTCATTCCCGCGCAGGCGGGAATCCAGAGTGTAATTTGTAATAAATCCCCTCTAGAGAGGGGTGGCCGGAGGCCGGGGTGTGTTATGGTAAAACTCTAAACCCTAAATCCTAAGCTCTAAATAATTGAATATTTATTTTTGTCATCCAGAAGCGTTAGCGAAGGATCTATACGCATAACGCATAATATTTTTGTCATCCAGAAGCGTTAGCGAAGGATCTGTTCAAATAACAAATATCAAATAACAAATATCAAATAACAAATATAACTATGTCTAAAAAGAATCTAATTCTAGGGGGGATACTTATAGTCTTGATAATTTTTGCCTACATTCAGCAAGGCCCTTTGCAGAGATGGAAAGAAAATTCCAGAAAGCCTGATAATTTTATGGCGGTTCTTGATCCGGACATGATCGACAAGATCGAGATCGAACAAAACGATAAAGAAACAGTGGTTATAGAAAAGGAAGACAAAGGCTGGAAGGTCGTCGGCACCAAGGATTTTTATGTGAACAATTCAGTGATCAACGAGGTCAAGCAAACTATAAAGAAGATGTCCGAGGCTGAATTGGAAGTAGTGAGCAAAAATGAGAACAAAAAGAAAGAATTCGAAACCGATGACAGCGGGATCAAGCTGAAGATCAGCCAATCCGGCAGCGATCACCGGCTTATGATAGGCAAAACGACTCCGGATCTTTCATCTTCATATATTTCCAGACCTGAAGATGAAAAGACCTATTATCTTGATGTCAATGCGCGTTCGGTTTTTTCAAGGGATGATTGGCGCGATGATCAGCTGTTCTCATTTATGCCGGAAAGAATAAAAAGCATCCGCTTTCAGTATCCTGATCGCGAGTTCATGGCTGAAAAGATCGACAACCAATGGCAAGGCACCAAGCCTGAAGACTTCGAAGTCGATATCGAAAAGCTGGATGAGATCTTGAAGACTATGGGCAGCTTAAAGGCCGTAGAAATACCCGAGCAGACATTCGAAGGCACCAGCTTGGAAAAGCACAATATAATAATCGAAGCCAAAGATACTTTGACCAATTATATCATCATGGTCGGCGATGCCAACGAGGACGGGCAGTATTATGCCAAGCGGGGATCGAGTGATAATATTTATTTGATCACTGAGAAAGATCATGATATGCTTGATAAAAATTTGGAAGATATAGAAAAATAGCCAAAATAAGCGGTTATTTACCGCTTATTTTTTAAGATAAGAAATATGCTCTTTACAAAAAGTATAAAATATGGTATATTATCATGATGTACTTTTTATTAAAAATCCTTTGGAAAGGGGTGTGTTATGTGCCAACCGAGATATTTAATCTGCGGAACCAAGGATGAAAATAGGAGCAATGATCTTTTTCTCTGTGTGTTCGACATTGAGACAGAGAGAAAGCTTTTTTTCTCCAGTCCGCGAGAAGTGGTCATTTTTGCAAGAAGCAAGAATAACCAGATGGTGACCGCGGATATCGACAAGATCGATCCCCTGCTCGCCATATCGCATGATCTCGTATCTATTCGAGATCATGCGATTTATGACGAGCTCTGCGATATTTGTGATGAGGCTGTTTTGCCTCATCGAGATTCAGGGTCGCCATTCGTTGACGATTTTGCTCAAGTCGCATGAGCAAATCGTCGCCACTCATGGCCTTTCTAGAATTATTTTCCGGGAAGGCCTTTTTTATTACTTTACATTTTTTTCCAAAAGTGATAATTTAAAAAGTCATAATTTTGCAACACCAAAAGAAAGGATAAATTATGAAACGTTCATTCATAAGAAGCTTGATCGGAGCGGTCTTTAATCCGCCGGCCTTGTTAGTCTTCGGTATTTTTTATACGATCATATATTTTTCCGTTGTTAAAATCTTTTTAGATCTTTTCGGCCGGATAATATATGAATACCAGGATATATATCGGCAGACCTTGATCGCTTTCATCTATATGGTTCCGCCCGGTTTTATTGTTTTTAAGATCGACCCTGATAGATACAAGGATCTATTGTTTTGCTGGATAGACGAAAATAAAAAACCGCACAATTTTTATTATTCTTGGAGCTTTCGACTTTGGCACGTCTATCTTCATATGCAAAAAAGATTCATAACCTTCAAGAGAACTGTCGGAGTGTCTTTTGATTACCCCATACGTTTGAGGTTCGGCCATAAGCAAGCCGAGGTCAAAGGTTTATTGTTTTCTGTCAAAATGAAAGCCGATCAATTGTATGTTAAGTTTTCAAACCAAGACCACTTGAACGATTTCCTGCTTGGACTTTCGAAGAAGATGTTAGAGCAAGCAGATATCTGCCAAAGAAGCGTTTTGAGGGATATCCGCGCCGGCAATATGCGGGAACATATAGAAGAAGAGATCAGGAGTCAACTGGGCATTTTCAGAAAAGGATCTCAGATTGAGCTGGTAAAGATAAACTTGGAAATAAATAATTTCAAGCCAAATACAAGAATCAGCTAAGGGTCAAAGGCGGAATATCTCCCGCCTTTTTTTAATTTCCAACAAATGTTATAATAAATATATAATAATGTAAGCAAGGAGGTATGAAATACGATTTTATCACCATCGGCGGAGCCGTGATCGACGAGACTTTCAAGGCCGACGAAGGCGAATTGATCGATAACAGCCAAGATATCCTAAGGCAGAAGCTGATCGGTTTTGAATACGGCGCTAAAGTAATATTGAAAGACCACCATGAATATTTCGGAGGCGGAGCCTCCAATGCAGCGGTTTGCTTGTCGCGCTTGGGCTTTAAGTCCGCGGCCTTTGTCCAGGTCGGCAATGACGAGCGCGGACTGAAGATCTTGGCGAATTTCAAAAAGGAAAAAGTTTCCATCAAATTCGTCAAAGTTTCACACGAGCTTTCTACCGGCTTTTCTTTTGTCCTCGTCACCAAAGGCAATGAACATATAATTTTCACCAGCCGCGGAGCCAATGAAAGCCTGTCTGTTAATTTTGTGGAAAAAAAGGCCTTGGAACAAGGCAAATGGCTTTACATTAGCTCTTTGTCCGGTGAATGGGAAAAGGTTTTGGACAAGGCTTTGGCGGTTGTCGGCCCGAAGAAGGCTTGGAATCCGGGCTCGACCCAGTTGAAAGCCGGTCTTAGGAAACTGTCCAAATACATCAAAAAAGTCGATGTATTGGTCTTGAATCAAGATGAAGCCACGGAATTGGCGATATCGGATAAGAAATACAAAAAGAAAAGCAAGGCCTACTTGAAAAAAACCGAGAATTTGCTTAAGATATTAAAGTCCTATTGTTCCGGCATAGTTGTCATCACCAAAGGAGACAAAGGCGCTTATGCTTACGATGGCGAGAAGATCTATCACGAGAAGGCCAAAAAGATAGCCGGTATCCAAGATACGACCGGAGTTGGAGACGCTTTCTCATCTTCATTCGTTGCCGGACTGCATAATTTCAACGGCAATATCAAAAGGGCGATGAAGCTTGGAATTCAGAATTCAGGTTATGTTTTGAAAAAGACAGGTGCGCAGAATGGACTCATGAAAATTTGAAATTTGAAATTTACAATTTTAAAACAATTGACTAAATTTTAAATTTTCAAAAAATTTTATGATCTACGATTTGGAAGACAGAACATTGAATTTCAGCAAAGATCTGATAAGGACGCTGAAGAAGATAAAAGTTAATCATTTGAATTCGAGCGTGATCAAGCAATTAATAAGATCGGGAACAAGTATAGGGGCGAATTACAGAGAAGCTAATGGAGCATTGACAAAGAAAGAATTCGCCAACAGGATATCGATATCAAAGAAAGAATCAAAAGAAACAAGATATTGGATAGAGGTTTTGGCTGAAATTGAGAATGATCGATTGGAACATTTAAGATATTTATGGAAAGAAGCGAATGAATTAATTATGATATTTGGAAAAATAATGTATAAAACCAAGGAGAATAAAAATTGATGGTTGAGATTTGTGATTTGTTTTCAAATTGTAAATTTCAAATTTCAAATTATGATAGACGGTGTTATTGTAAAGGAGCTTAAGAAATATGAAGATGAAAGGGGGTGGCTGGCTGAGATCTATCGGAAAGACGAAGATGAATATCAACCGGCAATGAGCTATATCAGCATCACAATGCCGGGTAAAGTACGCGGTCCGCATGAGCATGTCAAGCAGACCGATTTTTTTGTATTTGCCGGTCCGGGCACATTCGAGGTTTATCTTTGGGATAGGCGCGAACGTTCGGCTACCCGTGATCAGCATATGAGATTCGAGGTCGGCGAAGGCCGCCCGGCCGTGGTCGTGGTTCCGCCCGGAGTGGTGCATGGCTATAAATGCGTTTCCGAGAAACCGGCTATGAGCATCAATATGCCCGATAAGCTTTATAAAGGCGAAGCCAAGAAAGAAGATATTGACGAGATCCGCTGGGAGGACAACCAAGACTCTCCATATAAAATAAATTAATATATAAGAATCTTTCATTCTTCCCTTAATTCTTAATTGAATAATATGGACTGTATTTTTTGCGAGATAGTTGCCGGCAATATTCCGGCCCGCAAGGTTTATGAAGATGATCATTTTTTGGCTTTTCTGGATATTCGTCCTTTGAATTTGGGTCATACTTTGGTAATACCGAAAAAGCACTATCGCTGGGTTTGGGATCTACCCATGGGCGATGAGCCGGATAATATCGGGCAGTACTATAAGGTTGTAGCCAAGGTCGCCAAAGCCTTGAAAAAGGTTTTTGATATCGAACAGGTAAAATCCGTGGTTTTGGGAGACGAAGTTCCGCACGCCCACATTTGGCTGATACCGGCTTTTGAGAATGATGGCCATGGCGGAGCTATAAATTTTAAAAAAGTGAAAAAAATAGATGAAAAAGAAATGGAGTGGGTCGCCTCTAAATTAAATGAAGAATTAATTAATAAATAAAAAGGAAAATTTTTTCTCTCTTCTCCTTTTTTATGAATTTACTAATAACCGGCGGAGCCGGATTTATCGGCTCCAATTATATAATCAGCCATATCAAGAACAAGCCCGAGGATCGGATCATTAATCTTGATAAGCTTACTTATGCGGGCAACTTGGAAAATTTAAGATCTATTGAGGGAAATAAGAATTATCAATTTGTCCAAGGCGATATTTGCGATGAAAGGCTGGTTGACTTTATCATCAAAAACAACGAGATAGATACGATCATCAATTTTGCGGCTGAATCTCATGTCGATCGTTCGATCGCCAATTCCGCCCCTTTCATTCAGACCAATATCGAAGGTACGCGAGTTTTGCTTGATGCCGCTTTGCACAACGGCAAGATCCGTTTTCACCATATTTCCACGGACGAGGTTTTTGGTCATCTATCTCCGAGCGATGAACCTTTCAGTGAAAAAACCCCCTATGATCCCAGAAGCCCTTATGCCGCTTCCAAGGCATCAAGCGACCATTTGGTCAGGGCCTATTTCACGACCCACGGCCTTCCGATCACTATCTCGAATTGCTCAAACAATTATGGCCCTTACCAATATCCGGAAAAATTCATTCCTCTTGCCATCACCAACATCCTTGAAGGCAAGAAGATCCCGCTTTATGGAAAAGGAGCCGCGATCCGCGATTGGATACAGGTGGAAGATCATAATCGCGGAGTGGAGCTGATATTGGAAAAAGGAAAGCCGGGAGAGACCTATCTTTTTGGAGGCGGCGGCGAGATGGCCGGCATTGATCTGGCTCGAATGATAATAAATTTGATGGACGCAAGTGAAGATATGATAGAATTCGTCAGCGACCGACCGGGTCATGATATGCGCTATGCCATCAATTCCGACAAATCTCAAAAGGAGCTGGGCTGGAAAAAAGAAGTGGAGTTTGAAAAAGGCCTTGCTGATCTCATAGACTGGTACAAGAAAAATGAAAGCTGGTGGAAAAAATTAAAATAATTATCCATATAAAAAACCGCGAATTGCTCGCGGTCTTTTTATTTTTCAGAAATTATTTATCGCTTTCTTGATCTTCATCAAATTCACTTTTCAGATCATAGATCATCTTTTTGAATTTGTGCGGGTTGCGGATATGCAGCAGTTCCGCTTGGTAGCCCTCGCTGCCGGCAGTGCTAATGAAGATATTGCCAGTGGCAAAAATTATCTTATCCAAAAAACTTTGCTTCACCAAGATATCGGTGACGCGCTCATAATGAATGCTTTCCACTTCCGTAGACAGCCAGCCGCGCTTGAAGATCATTCTTTTATCCGTGACCACATAATAATTGGCCGTGCGCAGATAATATTGATAATAAAAAAGCAGGAGAGGCAAAACTATAAAAACAAACAATGCGATCGGCAGCACCCAGATATTTTCAATAGTTTCCTCAAAAGTGTCTGCTTGGGCAAGCTTTTCATTAAGATCGATGTTCCTGATCTGCTCATCAAACATTTTGGAAAATGAAGACAGGTCAAGTAGCTGAGAATCACGAGCCCAATTAAGAGAGATAAAGAGAAAAAGCGAGATAATACCGAAAACAAAAAGCCATTTGATGATCGAAAGGATCATCATGATATTGATATAACGGATCGAAAAAGTGGTCTTTTTGATCACTTTTTCATCCTTGGTTATGGTTTTGGCAACGGTTTTATCCATAAATTAATGACTATATTCTAATATTAGCATAGATATCAATAAAGATAAACCTTGATTTTTTTGCAGATAACCGTTAAGATGAAATAAATATCAAGATCGATATTTGTACTTTTTCAAAGGAGTGGATTTATGTTTAATATTTCTCCGGATACCAGGAAACCGGGTCCGCTTGATACCCAGAGGGTGGAATTTCCACTTCGATGATCTATATTCTGCGCATCTCAAGAAGATGCGTTTTTTAATAAAAAAAAGCAGCTTAAGCTGCTTCTGAATATGTTTTCGGATCGGGAACAACGTAAACTTTGTTCCCGATGATTTCGGCCACCATAACTCTTTTAAGATCTAATATGTAATTCGGGGTGGCCGGATCAGGTTCTAAAAAATTGCACTCCAATATTTCCCCGGCCCTTATACATCTTTGGCCATAAAGAAATATTTTTACATCAAAATTTATTGGACATTTCGAAACTCCGAAGATGACCCAATAAATATGAAGATCAGTATGGGTTAATTCATCTCTTACTGTCATATACCCTCCTTTGAGATAAGGAACAAAATCATATATGTATAACATAAATTTAATAATATGTCAATATATATGCGTACATTACCCTCCTATGTTGGCAAGTCTTCAAAATTAAGCTATCACTTGATTTTTATACAAAAAAAGAATAAAATGATTTGATCGTAATTGTTCATTAAAACAAAGGAGGAGATATGTATAAGATCGTATTGTTGAATGGACTTAAAAATTCTTTCCCTGATCATTACGAGATCAGAGAGGGAACAAAAGGAAGCCAAGCCATATTGGTTCGCAGCCAAGATCTACATAACGTCGATTTCGATGATGATCTTTTGGCTATTGGCAGAGCCGGTGCAGGAGTGAATAATATTCCGGTAGCAAAATGCTCAAAAAAAGGCATAGTCGTCTTTAACACGCCGGGCGCCAATGCCAATGCCGTCAAGGAATTGGTAATTGCCGGCATGTTGATGGCTGCGCGCAATATTCATCAGACAAGCCAGAATAAAAACCACCAGCAAGGCCGGCAATAACATTGTCGGCCTTTTATTAAATTCGATCAACGAAATATTATATAAAAGCATCTTTCAGTTGATTTTTTTCCAGCCCGGTAGTATTATAAGTTATTAATATAAAAACCAAATATATAAGGAGGTGATGATGGTTCGCACTTTGAAAATAGTTGACGATAGTGTTATGGTGCAGATCAGAAAGGAAAAAAAGATCAGAAAGACCTATGAAGTCTTTTTGCTTTTTGCCATGGGCAGCCAGTTCGATCATTTGATAGCTATTTGTCTGGCTCGTTTAGGTGTTTACTGCTTAGTAGCCGACCCAAGATCTATTTTGACGGATGACGTGCGGATGATACAACCACAAGGCATCATTTTGTCTGGCGGGCCGGGATCCATGATCGACGAAATTCCTGAATTCGACCGGGATATTCTTGATATAGGAATACCTGTACTTGGGATCTGCCTCGGCTTTCAAATGTGGGCCGACCATGTTGGTTGTCGGATAGTCAGGTCGGCCAAGAGAGAGTTCGGAGTTCATAAGCTCAGGATCATCAAGTCCAAAGGGATACTAGAAGGATTTAAGGGTAATATCGATGTTCTGGAAAGCCATGCTGACAGCGTGGTTGTAAATTCCAACATTAATGTTTTGGCAAAAACGGAAAATGCAGAGGTAGCCGCGGCTTCTTTCGATCATTTGCATGGAGTGCAATTTCATCCGGAGGTGAGCGATACCGAAAGAGGAGAAGAGATTTTTTCCAGGTTCTGTTTCAATATTTGCGGTGCCAAGGATAGATTTCCATCTGCAGATGTTGCCCGGAAAAAGATTTCGAGCTTGAAGGAGCAAATAGGGAAAGACAAAGTACTACTGGCTCTTTCGGGCGGTTCAGATTCGGCGACCGTCGCCTATCTTTTGAAAAATGCGATCGGGGACAAAAAGCGTTTGTGCGGAGTTTATATCAAGGGCATCGATAGGCCGGACGATGAAGATTATGTCATTGAAAAGTTCGGTAGCCAATCCTGGATAGATCTTAAAGTGGTGGATGCCACGAGTGATTTTCTGGATGCGCTTGCGGGCAAACACGATATGCACCAGAAGCGTTTAGCCATGAGAGGCGTGTATAAAAAAGTATTGGAAAAAGAGGTGGGCATTTTTGGAGCTAAATATATTGCGCAAGGCACTCTGTACACCGACATTTGCGAAAGCAGTAGCGGGTATAGCGGTGAGCGCAAGGCCACGATCAAACTGCATCACAATACCGGTCTTGATTTTTCCGTTCCGGAGCTGATGCCTTTGGACGATTGCGTTAAAGACACAGGACGGGCTATTGGAAGATCAATTGGTGTTCCTGAGGATCTTTTGATACGCCATCCTTTTCCCGGACCCGGTCTGATCGTGAGGATCATTGGAGAAGTTACTTCTGTGAGACTCAGGATTGCTCGTGCTTTGGATGGCATTTTCATAGAAGAATTGCGCCAAGCAGGATTCTATGAAAAAACCTGGCAGGCGGGTGTGTCGCTCACTGATTGTATGACCACCTGCACTAAGGGGGATGATGCTGCTCAAGGATTGATCGTGATAGTTTGGGCGGTAGCCAGTGTGAACGGGTTCACGGCCAGAGCTATTGATTATCCCCATGATTTTCTTTCGAGGGTAGCGCAAAGGATGACCAATGAGATCCCAGAGGTCGGATTGGTAACTTATCGCATATCCGACAAGCCGCCGTCGACCATCGAGGTGGGCTGAGACTGGTAGCTATTACCGCAAATTCCAAGGAACGGAATTTGCGGTTTTTTATTGTAAAAAAATTGAAATTGCAATAAATAATTTCAAGAAAAGCATTTTTTAATTTGATTTTAAGCCATGTTGATAGTAAAATTAATATTAAAATAGCTTATTCCTCGCTAGGGCGGGGGTAATTATTAAAAGGAGGGATATGGTAAAAATATTAGACCTACCCAAGCATGAGCGTCCGCGTGAAAAGCTCATCGAATTGGGAGCCGGCAACCTAAAAGACAAAGAACTCTTGGCAATACTGCTCAGGATCGGATATGAGAAGAAGAATGCCATCGAGCTGGCCGAAGAAGTGCTTCATAAGCACGAAATGAGAAAATTCTTAAGCTACAGCATTGATGATTTTTTGAAGATCAAGGGCATAGATCAAGGCAAAGCTTGCACTTTGGTCGCTTGTTTTGAGCTGGTCAAAAGGGCCTTGGAGGTGGAAGACAATAATCTGCCCATAATAATGACAGCCCGCGATGCGTCCGCGCATCTTCAAGAATTGCGAACAGCCAAAAAAGAATATTTCATAGCCCTTTATCTAAATGCCAGAAATCAGCTCATCCACAAAGAAACCATCTCGATCGGTACGCTCAATGCCAGCCTGGTCCATCCCCGAGAAGTATTCAAGCCGGCCATAGATCATTTGGCCGCGAGTGTGATAGTGGCGCACAACCATCCAAGTGGTAATCTCGAACCCAGCACCGAAGACAGGCAAATGACCGAAAGGCTGAAAAAAGCCGGAGAACTTTTGGGCATAGGGCTTTTGGACAGTTTGATCATAGCTTCGGAAAAGACGGTAAGCGTCAAAGAGCCCTTAGCGATTTAGCTTCGATTTTCTTGATTTTTAAGCTATTAAAAGATAAAATATATATAGAAGACAAATATAAATTGACCTATCTTTTAATGTACGCTATAATGTACATATAGGCGGACAGGCTGATTATGAATATAAAAAAGATACTATCTCTGACAGATGCCAGAAAAAACATCTTCAAGATCATAGAAGAAATGGATAAAAACGGCTGCTACTATGCCTTGACCGAAAGAGGCAAGGCCAAGGCCGTATTGATGCCGGTCGAAATGTTCGAATCTTGGCGAGAGACCTTGGAAACCGTGGCTGATTTTCCCGAGCTCGACAATGATCTTAAAAAGGCGGATGAAGATATAGATAAAAAGAATTACATAACCTTGGATGAGGTTTTGGCCCGCAAGGGCTACGTTTTGGCCGACAAGCCGAAAGAAAAGTATGTATCAAATAGCGCTAAGCACAAAAGCTCATCAAATACTAGAAAAACTAAAGGAGGGAGAAAAAGCTAAAGTGATCTCTTCGCTTTTGGAAATCCGCGAAAGGCTACTTTTGGGCCAAAAGCTTTGCGGTAAATATGATGAATGCTTTTCCATCCATATTTGGCCGTACAAAGTGGTATATAAGATACATCCGAAAAAGATGCTCATATATGTGATAGATATCGCTTGCCCGGGAAATTGATTTAACTACTTATTACTTATATAAAAAATAATATGCCCCCATTCGTTTTGAAGAGCAAATTGTTAAAATTTGTAAGCTTGTTTTTTGTAGCACTGGCCTTTTGCGCCGGTTTTTTTGTGCTCGATCAGCTCCCGTCCGCAACAGCGGCCGCAGACGAGCAAGACCCGCTATTCATCCTTTCCGGCGCCATAACCGATGATCAGGCCAGGGAAGTGTATGAGAGCGGAGAGCCGTTCACTCTGCCGGAGCCGGAAAGAAAGATAAAGGTGGCTGTTATTCTGGCCGAAACCAAGGATGTCTCGCACATTTCAACTCCGATAACCGCCCAGCCTTGCAAACTGATACCGGAAAAGACCTATCAGAACGGACACGATAGAGAATATTATGAAGATCTGCTTTACTGCGTAAGAGATTATCATTGCGAGAATTCCTTCGGCAAGAGAAATGAGCAGGGCGAATGCGAAGACGGATTGGTGGATCTGGAATTCGATATT
>WJLG01000058.1 GCA_014728685.1 Candidatus Falkowiibacteriota bacterium | reverse complement strand
TCCCTTACATATTCAGATTAACACAAAAAAAAGCAAAAATCAATCTAAAAAGACAACAAAATTAAAAAATGTCAAGCAATTAAAAAGGGCTATTCTAATAATAGAACAGCCCTGAAGATCCTCGGTCAAACAATTTATTTAGCCCTGATAAACATTTCCTTTTCAAGAGCATGTTTTGCTCTTGATTCCCTATAAACACTCTTGGCATTCAAGGTGCGAAATGTCGTTCTTTGGTATGTTTTACCAAAGAACAAAGGCTAAAATACGGGATCAACCGCTTGTTTGGCCAAAAGGATCAATTTAAGATCAAATGACCCTGAACACTATCCATGATCCGGCGTATGCCGATTTCCACTTTTCTTAATTCCAATCTATATTTACGGGTCTTTTCCGGGTCCCCTCTCCGCTCCCAAAGACTGATCTTGCCTTCAAGAGATCTTTTTAATTCACAAACCATGCCGAATCTTATAGCTCTTTCAGATAAAAATGAATTGCAACGCATTTCAACCTCCCTTTGTTTTTAAATTTTTTCTTGATTTTTTGAAAAGAGCAAAGCAAAAGCCACTTCCTCTTTGGAAGTGGCTTTTTTATTTGAACTATATTTTTACTTTATCCTGTTAAACCACTTCCAAGAGCGCCGACGATGACGACGACCAACAAGACGACTAGGACATTCATTCTGTTTTGGATAGTGGTTATATTCATATGTTTATATTATATATTCTATTCCTTGATGCCGTCAAGATTTATATCATACAGGATCTTCTCCATAAGATGATTATAGTTCAAAAGCTCTTCATCTTTGAACCAAATAGGTATTTCTTTTTCGGCTTCTTCCGGAGCGCCCGAGGCATGTATCAGATTCCTAACGCTTCTCTGATCAACATCGGCCAGTGCGTAAGAATCCAAGGTCAGATCGCCCCTGATGGTTCCCACATCCGAAGTCAAAGGTTCGGTGCCACCGGTAATTTTTCGACAAAGAGCAACCGCGCTATTGCCTTCCCACACCATGCAAACCACCGGTCCGGATGAAAGATACTTGGCATTGGATTTCAAAACGGCCCAACCGTTATCCTTGTTGGTCTTATAAGGTGATTCTAAGCCTTTCTTTTCATAAGCCGCTCTGGCTTTGGCGCCCACGTTTTCCAACCATTCATCTCCTCCAACCTCATGATAATGCTTGACTGCAAAATCCTCGGTCGGGATCATCATCTTCAGTCCGACCAATTTCAAACCAACCCTCTCATATCTGCGCAAGACCTCTCCGATCAAAGATCTTTGAATGCCGTCCGGCTTGATGATCACTAACGTCCTTTCTTTTTTTGAATTTGACATATTTTTTTGAATTTAAGTAATTTAAATTGCTAAACCGTCATACCGCCACCTAAGCGATAAAACAATTTAGCAATTCATATTTTTCTTCATTATACCTAAAATAAGGAATTTTGCAAGAGAATTTTTATCGAAAAACATTAAAACCGTTGCTTTTAATACTTATCCGCATTCGGCTTGTATCCAAAACATCCATCTCCAAACTTTCAAGTCTTTTTAAAACATCAAATGAAGGAAAACCGAAATTATTATCTCCATAGGTGATGACGGCTATTTTGGCCGATACAGCCTCCAAAAGATCGCGGGTAGAAGAAGTATCAGACCCATGATGCGCCACCTTGAGCACATCGGAACCGAGATCGCTGTAGATATTCAGCAATTCTTGCTCGGTTTCCTTTTCTATATCGCCAGTAAATAAAAAAGATGCGTCTTTGTAATTCAATCTGGCGACTATTGAAGTATTATTCAAATTATTCACTTCTTTATTGACCAGATCATTAAGCGGCCAAATAACATCCAAATACAGATCTTCTCCAAGCTTGATCTTCTGCCTTGAAGACACGATCTTCATCGGTATCTGTTTTTCCTTAATAGTCTTTAAAAACTCCAAATATGCCGGAGAGCTATGATTCACTCCGGTATAAAGGATATTTTTGACCTCATATCTTTTCAAAACCTCGATCAAGCCGGTCACATGATCGGCATGCGGATGTGTAAGGATCATCAGATCGATCGTCCGATCATAAAACGGCAAAGATCTTCCAAGCTCATATACGACCGTATTATCAGGACCACCGTCGATCAAGATATTTTGTCCGTAAGGCGATCTGGCTAAGATGGAATCTCCTTGGCCGACTTGAAGAAAAACAACTTCCAGATCCTTTTCTTTTTGCGCCGCGAAAACCAAATAAAGAAGAAAAAGCGACCCAAGGATGATGATAATGATTATAAAGCTCTTTTTCATAGCCTTATGATAACATAAAAACCGCCTTTTGGGCGGTCTTTATTATTTCTTGGTCTTTTTTGAAGAATTCAATTTTTTGTGAAGCCTTGATTTCTTTCGGTCTCTGGTATTTGGCTTGATGACCTTCTTTTTAGTGGCCTTGTCGTAAGCCTTTAAAGTCTTCAACACCAATTCCTCGGCTTTGGCATCGCCGGCTTCTATGGCCTTCAAGCTCTGCTTAGCCAATTTCTTCAATTCCAATTTAACATCCAAATTCTTTTTGGATAGCTTTTTGCTTTTCTTCAATTCTTTTTTCGCTGATTTTATGTTTGGCATACTATTTACAATTTGAAATTTTTAATTTGAAATTTGAAAACAATTTGAAATCAAAAATTAATATAATTATCTGTAAACATTTCACTCTTTATCCGAATCAAGTAAAACATTTACTCTAAGCAATGGTTTTTAAGGTGGTCAATCTCTTTATGAAATAAGATTGCCGTAAAAACATGCTAGTCGGGGCGGCGGGATTTGAACCCACGATCTCCTGCTCCCAAAGCAGGCGCCTTAAACCATCTGGGCCACGCCCCGCGGCGCTATCGCTTCAACCTTCAATTATTAAAGGAGGAAAACAATGGTTTTTGATGTGGTCGCTTCTGTCACGAGGGCTTTTAAATTTGAAATAGAATTTTTGCTACTTTTTGAGCCGTATATCAATACGGTGAGAAAAGTTCAAAAATTATAATCAAATTTTAAAGTCCGCAGTAGGAATAAGATCACGTTAAAAACCATACCAGTGCCGAGGGAGAGGATCGAACTCTCGACACAAGGATTTTCAGTCCTTTGCTCTACCACTGAGCTACCCCGGCAAAAATATTATTTTGATAGGGATCTTCAATTTTCAATTTTCAAAAAATTTAAAAACTGAAAAAAGAAAGCAATGCCTAAACATTACTTAAAGAAAAAGCAGGAGGAAGGATTCGAACCTTCGACCGCCACGTGTTATTCACCCAGTCTTCAGGCCCTTCGATCTTCTAAACTAATTCCAGACATTCATTTCATTCTCAAAGGTTTGAAGAAATGGCGGTGTTCGAAACCGCAACCAAGAAGAGGGAAC
>WJLG01000005.1 GCA_014728685.1 Candidatus Falkowiibacteriota bacterium | reverse complement strand
TATATGCAACCAATACGAGAAAAGATCCTACTGTAAATATATTATATATTTTCCAAAAACGATTTAAAGATATTTTATTATTTTTTTGTTTCATATTTTATCCGTTATATTTTGGCTAAAATTCTCGTTGTAATTATTGAGGCCAGATCTTAAATTGTGACTTTTTAATTAATATATTATTTTACTCCTTTTAATATTAGTAGACAATAGTTTATGAAAAACTTAAGATTTTGATTATCTGCTCGGGGACAGGGATTCTCACCGCTTGGGTTCGGATCTATCACTTTCGTATCTTAGCGTTTAAAGTGTGATGCTACTTAAACGATTGGGGTCTCGGGGTTCTATACCCTGTCCCCGCGAAGCGCATAAAATAAAAATAGCACCGGTACGCCGGTGCTATTTTTATTTCATTGCTCGGGGACAGGGATTCGAACCCCGATCGACAGGACCAGAACCTGTTGTCCTACCATTAGACGATCCCCGAATAATTTAAAATTTTTTTATTTTGATAAAGCCTCTACAGGCAAGGAATCTGTTGTCTCCCGACGCAAGGTCGGGACGCCGACCGAAGCGTCGGCGCTACCATTAGACGATCCCCGAATATCAAATCTAATAAACATAAAACCGCCAAATGGCGATTTATATTTATATATTAAATAAAAAATTAATTTTTGTCAAAATTCCAACTACCCTACCACTTTTCCTCCAAAAGTACTTAAAAGATCCTGCATCATCTTATCATCTCCCCCGCCTGGGCTTGCCGGCTGTTCCGGTGCCGGACCGGCTGTATTTTCTTCTGAAGAATTGCTATTGGCATTGTCCGGTGATTCTATTGCTTCGTCCAATATTGCTTCTACGATCAGATCTCGGCCATAGACTTCAGCCAAGGTCTTTTCTACCAGGACTTTGATATTAGCCTCGTTGATCCTGTCTTTATGGAATTTGTATTTGAAAGCCAGGCAAACCTTGTTGCCGTCTATGCCTCTGGGCTCGCATACTCGCAGAACAAAAGATAATGAGTGGTTGTATTTCTTCACCTTGGCCAAAAACTCGTTCCAGCGCGCGCTCAGATCCTGTTTGTTCATATTGCCGGATACTTTGTTTACGGGCGGTGCTTGCTCTTTGGGCGCGGTTTGCGCTTGCGGTGCCGACTGTGCCGGTCTTGGAGACTGTGTTTGGGCCTTTACTCCGCTATCAGAACAAAGTTCGGCCAAGGCCAACTCCAAAGGCAACTGTACTATGAAACTGCTTTTGATCTCCTGCTTGGCGCGGATAAATCTCTCAATAGTGATTATCAGCCTTCCCAGATCGAATTTGCCTACCAATTCGGTCAATTTCGCTTCCGCACTTTCGCCGAAATCCATGGCCAGCCTTTCGCCCAAGACCGGATTGGCCTTAGCCAAAAGCATCTTTCTCAAGACTTCTATCAAGTCAGTGGTGAATCTTTCCAGATCGACCCCGTCTGCCAAAAGCTTGTTCACCAATTCGATCCCGCCGCTCATATCCTTTCTTTGCAAAAATTCTATCAAAGACATTGCCTCGATTATATCGCTTCTTGGGATCACCAAATTGACTTCTTCTTCGCTTATCTCTTCACCGGCTATAGCCATTATCTGCCCGAGCAGGCTTTCGGCATCGCGCATATGACCGTCGGCTTGTCTGGCGATCGCTTCCAAGATTTTGGGTTCGGCCTTTATCTTTTCCTTGCCGATTATATATTTCAGCTTCTTCACCATATCGGCAATACCAATGCGCTTGAAATCAAAACGCTGGCAGCGGGAAATAATGGTCGAAGGCACCTTGTGCGCCTCAGTGGTGCAGAGGATGAAGATGACTTTGGCCGGCGGTTCTTCCAATATCTTCAATAAAGCATTGAAAGCCGATATCGAAAGCATATGCACCTCATCGATGATGAAAACTTTATATTTACTTGATGAAGGCGCGACTCTGGCGCCGGCGATTATATTCTCGCGTACATTATCCACTCCGGTATGGCTGGCGGCATCTATTTCAATGATATCCAGGCTTCTGAATTGATCGATCTCTTGGCAGGATGAGCATTTGTTGCATGGTTCGAATTCGCCCTCTTTCCTTTCTTGGCAATTCACCGCCTTGGCAAGGATCCTGGCAAAAGTGGTCTTGCCGACTGCGCGCGGTCCGCAAAAAAGATAAGCATGAGCGGCGGTTCCGGTCGCTATCTCATTCTCCAAAGTGATCTTGATATGATTTTGTCCGACAACTTCGGAAAAATCTTTCGGCCTGTATTTTCTATATAGTGTAGACATAATTTCGCACAACATATAACGCATAACGTGAAACGATCATATTGCAACGTTATACTATAATAAAAGGAGTGAGATGAAGTCTCCTCCCCTTTATATATTTTGGTTTCTATTTTATTTGTTTTTGACGATGTTCTCGACTGCGGCCCACTTACTTTCGGCCATTTTCGGTACGAGAACTACAACCTCATCACCCGCCTCGCCTTTGAAATATGTGATACTGGCATTCAAAACCCGCCATTTCCTGTCTTCGGAAACTGCGATATACGAACCGTCGGCTGCTTTTTCCAAAGTTCCGATGATCCTTGCTCTTTCGATCGGCTTTATCTGCTTGTACACAAAAGTTCCGCTATGCGTGATGGTCAGTTTCAAGAGATCGCCTTCCACCAGTTTGGATTTGGAAGCATAATTCGAAGGCACGCTATATTGCTTGCCGTCCGGTCCGACCATATTCTCACCGTCAAAAACACCCTCGATTATCTTACCGGCCTCTTCATCGTCGTCGGCGCCGACCAATCCGTCGGTCATCTCTGAGATCTTTATCCTGGCCTCATCCTCTTCACTGACCAAGCCTCCAAGCAAACGATTCAATCTGTCGCTATTTTCTTTGATATTGGCAAGAAGCTTCTTGATCAATACCACCTTTGATTTGGCCATATAAATATTATCCCGGCTTTCTTCTTTTTCTTCATCATCATCCTCATCATAAATGCTTTCGTCTTCCTCATCCTCCTCTTCACTGTCTTCATCTTCATCTTCATCTTCTTCTTGATAATTTCCCAGAACCGGATTCTTTTCTCCTTCCTCGTATTCGTCTATATCAAGCTCTTGATCCTCATCCAAAGATTCATGGCCCAGACTTTCTTCGTCTTCCTCGTCTTGGTCTTCATTACCCATCCAAGAAGGATAAGATCCTTGATAACTGTCCGAATCATTTTGATTTTCATCATCGAACAGCTCTTCGTTTTGATTTTTGTTTTCGTCCATATTTTTGAGTTTATATATTCGCTAACTTTAGTTTATATAAAAATAATCTTTTTATCAAGTTTTAAATTTTTTTTGGCTAAAAATCGTGAATTTCCATCTTGCATAAAAAACATCTTAAAAAAATATTTATAAAAAGCCGCTTGCCGGCGGCTTTGTTTATTTGTTATAGCCTCTTATTCTCTTGGTGATCTCAGCTTCGATCAAACTCCTATCCTGGCCGTATTTAAGCCGGCTTAAGTTCCTTACTTTTTCCGAAACGCCTTCGCGTTCGACTCCGGGTATGGGCCAAACTGTTTTCATGGAAAAGGGTTTGGAAGCCGTGCCGTCGATCAAAAGCTTAGCATAGGCGGTATGTGCTTCGATATTGATCAGGTCATATTGATTGAATGTCGGCGAGAATTCCTTCTCCAGCACTTCCGCATCTTCTGAGCCGATCTTCAAAAGCACCCAGGAACCGACATTGCCGAAAACCGCATCCTTGATGCCGGTATCTTGTCCGCTTTGAGAAAGCTGTCCTAGGTATTGATGGGCAATGGTTAGATTGAGTCCATATTTTCTGGCTTCGGAAAGTATGGTTGAGATCGAGTCGGTAGTGAAATTCTGAAACTCGTCTATGTACAAATAAAAATCCTTTCTTTTTTCCTCAGGCATATCGGTCCGGGACAAAGATGCCATCAAGATCTTGCCGACTATGATCAAGCCGAGCAGATAAGCGTTCATTTCGCCGATCTTACCTTTGGACAGATCTATAAGCAGGATCTTCTGCTTATCCATAATATCGCGGAAATTGAAAGCGCTCTTCTGCTGGCCGATGATCGGGCGCATAGTATCGTTGGAAACGAATTGCGTGAGCTTGGAAGTGACATAAGGGACGACATTGGCCAAGGCCGCTTCTCCGCCGGCTTTTTCCGCCTGCTCTTTCCAAAAATCGACCACGGTCATATCCGGACAGTTATCCAATTTCATCTTCCTGAAAGCGGGATCAGCTAAAACTTTCGGTACCTCCATCAAAGTCGAGCCTGATTCCGGATGAGCCATGATCAAAAGCAGAGCGTTTCTCATGTATTGCTCGAACATCGGACCGCCGGTGGATTTGAGATCGTAAAGTTTGTCGAATATCTTTATCAACTCATTGATGACGAAAGTTTTCTGCTCCGGATAGCGCTGATCGAATTCTATCAAATTAAGACCCATGGGCCGGTCGGTATCGGACGGAGAAAAAAGGATCACATCTTCGGCCCGCTCCGGCGGAACCCTTTTAAGGATGGTTTCCACCAGATCGCCATGCGGATCCATGACGCAAACCCCCTCGCCGTTCAATATGTCCTGGACGGCCATAGACGCCATAAAGACGGATTTACCGCCGCCGGACTTACCGATGATATACATATGTCGGCGCCGATCGTTCCTTTTTATCCTGATCTCCTTGCTGACTCCCCGATAATGGTTGTGCCCGAGCAAAACGCCTTCTTCCGGAATATTCGAAGGCGCGGGCGCGTGTCTGGCCGTAAGCCAAAGAATGTTCGGCGTCTCAGCTATACGCAATGGGAAATGATAGATACTGGCCAATTCCTCAGTATTCAAAAGGCTTGATTCCGCATCTTCGAAAGAGCGATAGATAAAACTCTTGATGATATTATCGCTGTTTTTCCTTATTTTGTATTTGAAGCTATTGCCGTATTCATAATAATTGTACTCGGCAAAAGCATTGTTCATATTATTCAGATAAACTTTGGCGTTGCTGTCGCTTCTGGCGCTGACAATGACGCGGACATTCACATCCAGCCCGGCTTTGGCATTCTTCTCCTCAAAGCCCTTGACCATCTCTTCCTCTTTAGCCGAAAGCACGTTCGACTCCGGCTGTTTGATCGCGGCTTCTTCTTTCTTGCTTGGATTAGCATCTTTGGCCACGCTGCCGATAAAATTCATGGTCTTCTTGAAACTGCCGGAAGACATCGCCTCTTTCAGGCTTTTGCCGTTCTTGACCTCGCGCACTACCTTGGATACTCGGGAATGCCAATCGCCTTTAGCGCTCCTGGCCAGAACCTGAACCGCTACCGCCTCTCCGTCTTGAAGTTTGCTCATGGCATTGACGATCGAATTCATCGGATCAGCCTCCATATTCGAATAAGTACGCAAAGGAAAAATGAAACTTCTTTTGGTCTTCAAAATGCTGGCCGAGACCCGGCTTTCTTTGGTGAAGATATTGTAATCCTCCACTTCTTCTATGGAAGCTTCCGGATAATGGGCACTGATCTGCTGTTCGATGTAGCGGGCATTATCAGCCGGCGCCACCACATAAAAATGTATCTTTTTATTATAAGCAACGATCTCAAAGGAAAAATGATCATCCCTGCCCAAAAGCCAATACTTGAAGCCTCTCTGCGCTTTCAGGCCTCCGATAGCGGAAAATAGGGTCTCTCCCAGGGATATATCTTCGCGGATCTGGTCAACTGTAGGTTCGGTCTTGTCCTCGCCCGGTTTTTCCTTGGGCAAGCGGATCAAAAAGACAGTATGCTTGAGATATCTTCCTTTTTTAAGGATCTTCTTGGCCAGCCTTTTGGATAAAGAAAAAGCCAGGATCAAAACAATGATCCAAAAAACAAAGCTCAAAAGCCCTTCCAAGCTGAAGATCAACTCGAAAAAGGGCAATTCCAAACTGATATCTTGTTCCATTCCGATATTCATATCACTCTTTGACCTTGGTGATCTTATCGGCCCTAAGCTTGGCCTCCTGTTCGATGAAGAATTTATTCACTCCGGGCAAAATCGAAAGCCATTTCTTCAAAAGGTCGAGGACTTTCTTGATATTGACTTTGGCTTTATCCAAGAGATCGTTTATCTTCCGAGCTGTTTCCTCGCCCGCTTGCTTAAATTCCGCCTGCTTGGCGGGATCTAAATTCATATATATGTCCTCAAGCCCGTCGGCCATTATCGATTCCAATTTCTTAGCTCTGGCTTCTTTACTAACTGCCGGAACCTGGCCGACTGCTTGCGCCTGGCCTGCTGATCGATCAACCTCCTCGCTTACCTCCTTTTTCGCTTCAGATATCTTTTCTTGATCCGACTCCGGCGCCTGCTCCACTTGCAAATCAGGCTTTTCATCAAAGTCTTTTTTTTCCTTTGCCTCTTGCGGTTTTTCAATATTAATATCCGGCTTTTCCAAAGAAGGCCGTTCTATTTTTTCTTCGTCAGTCATATTAGAATTATACCACAAAATACGGCTTATGCTAAATATTCATTTTAAAAAAAATCAGCTTATGTTATAATATAAGTAATAAAAAATCCTAAAGGAGGAATATGGCAAAATTCAAAAAAATATCGGAAAAGATACACCAAGTCGAGATAAACAATCCGAAAAGTCCAAGAAGCAAAATACTCTGGACCAATATCACCAATCCCGGCAAACCGGAAATAGAATATTTACGCAAGAAAAAGAAATATGATTTCAATCTTTCCGAACTGCAAGCTTCATCAGCCAAGGCGATCGCCCAAAGGCCGGAGATAAGAAAGAACAAGGATTACTTCTTCATGATCATCCATTTCCCGGTCTATCGTGATAACGAGATCATTGCGGCCGAGATCGATTTTTTTGTCGGACATGGCTTTCTTATCACTTTGCACAATAATCAGGTCAGAGCTTTGAATGATTTTTTCAATGCTTCGAAAAAGGAAGAAGACGGTTTGATCTCCTACGAACTGGAATCATCGGCCATTTTACTTTATGAGATCCTTTCCAAGCTGATCGGCTCCTGCTATGAACTCTTGGACAAAAATAGCGCCGAGATCGATGACATAGAAAGCATGATCTTCTCACACAATCAAAAGAAAGCGGTTTCTAGAATCCTGTCTTTGCGCCGAAATGTGATCAATATCCGAAAGATCATCCAGAACCATAAGAATATCCTAAAAAGGCTGACCGAAATGCGCTCAAGCATCGTAGCCAGCAATAAGCTTAAAAGATATTATTATGAATTGATAGAGCATACCAAAAGGATCTGGGAATATTCGGAAACACAAAAGGAAACCATCGATGCCTTGCACGATACTAATGAATCACTCTTGAATTACAGCATCAATAATGTAATGAAGACTTTGACCGTATTTTCCGTAATAGTCTTCCCGCTAACCTTGTTCGCCGCCCTGTTCGGCATGAATACCACCAATGGCATGCCTTTCACACAAACGGAAAACGGCTTCTGGATCATAATCGGCCTAATGGGCATAGCCACATTAGCTATGTTATTTTTCTTTGCTAAGAAAAAATGGCTGTAGCCGAATGATAAATGATAAATTAAATCCGCCTTCTGGCGGATTTTTTAATGTATATTAAAATGTATATTTAAATATATTGAAAAAATGTCTTTATACGTAATTAAATACGTATTTAATTACGTATTTAATCTATCTGGCTTTTTTCAAAGCTCTCTCAATATCTTTATAAGTATTTACTTCGACCAGTTTCTTTCTTAGTTCTTTGGCTCCGGAAAGGCCGTTCACGTACCAGCACAAATGTTTTCTCATCGGCATCATATTATCCCCATATAGCTTCTTATGGATCCTCGCATGTTTTAGGATGATCTTGAAGACCTCTTTTTCATCTTTTCTTTTTTCTCTTTTCTTTTTTAATTCTTTAAATAGCCACGGCTTACCCAAGCACCCTTGGGCTATGCCGATTCCGTCCACGCCGGTCTTCTTGATCATATCTTGCGCGTCCTGGCAATCAGCTATTCCCCCATTACCCAAGACAATACCCTTGAATTTCTTTTTCACTTCTTTGAGAGTTTTTAAGTCTATGGGTCCGGAAAGCCCTTGCGACAGCTTGCGCGCATGCACCATGATAGCGGTTATGGGCAGATCCTTCATATGTTCAAGCCAAGCAAGGATATCAACTTTGCCCGCCTTAATCCTGGTCTTGACCGAAACCGGCTTCTTGGTAGCGCCGATCACAGCCGATATGACCGCTCGCGATAGATCAAGATCCTGAAAAAGCTCAGCACCGCATTTATTTTTGAGCACCTTGGGCGCCGGGCAGCCGAAATTAATATCATATCCGTCGGGTGCACATTCTTTTTCTATTATCTTGACCGCTTTGGAAAAATTCTCCGGCTTATTGCCGAAAAGCTGAACCACAAAAGGCTTTTTACTCTTATAGCGCTTGAGCATCGCCAAAGTTTTCTCATTGCGAAAACAAATGGCATCCACATTCACCATCTCGTTATAGATAACATCAGCACCGAAGCTTTCGCATAAATAACGAAACGGAGCATCAGTGATGTCCGCCATAGGCGCCAAAGCGATAATAGGCTTTTTCGATCTTGTCCAAAAATTATTTTTTGTCATCATCTTTCCATTCATCTTTGTGCTTGCCTGAGATCAACATCAAGACGCCGCCGGCACACATAAAAACCGGCCCGAGAAATCTCATCTTTTCAATCGCCAAGTAGGCCGAACCCAGGCCTAGAAAAACTATACCTAAAGTAAACAGCTGTCGGTAGTCAACTTTGTTTTTCATATTTTAACTAATTTTTTACTGTTTATAGACCTTCATTCCTTCTTTGCCGTCCTCAACTGTATAACCTAAGTTTTCCAGCTCTTTCCTTAAATGATCTGACTCTTCCCAATTCTTATTCTCCCTGGCCTTTTTTCTTTTATCGATCAATTCTTGGACATCATCCGATATCTTCTCTTTGCTCTTTGTAAGCTGTTTTTTAATATCAAGCCCAAATACTCTATCAAAATCCAAAATAGTAGCTAATTTATCTTCCGGCTTTAAGCCAGCCCAAGTTAAAACATTCAAAAATACAGCTGTTGCCCTAGGCGTATTAAAATCATCATTTATGGCTTTTAAAAACTTATCTTTATACTCCGTGTTTACAATACCACTTGAATATCCTCCCAATTCGCGCACTTTATTATAAATATTTTTAAGTCCGTTTTGAGCGGCTTCCAAAGCCTCCCAGGTAAAATTCTGCTTGCTTCGATAATGCGCGCCTAAGAAAAAATAACGCAAAGTCAAAGGATCAAAGCCTTTTTCCTTCACCTCAGCCAGACTGTAGCCCGTGCCTTCGCTCTTAGCCATCTTGCGGTCATTTACCAAAAGATGTTCGTTGTGAAGCCAGTAATTCACGTACTTCTTGCCGGTGGCTGCCTCTGACTGGGCGATCTCATTGGTGTGATGGACCGGAATATGCTCGATCCCGCCCATATGAACATCGATCGTATCACCCAAAAGCTTCTTGCTCATAGCGGAACATTCCATATGCCAGCCCGGAAAACCTTGGCCGAATCCGGGAAAATCCCAAGTCTGGATAGCATTGGCATGCGCGCCTTTTTTGAAAAACCAAATAGCGAAATCATGAGGGCTTTTCTTGCCCGGATCCTCCACTTCGCCTTTACCGGCGCCAGATATATTCTCTTCTAATTTCTGCCCGGAAAGTTTGGTATAGTCCTTGGCTTTGGACACATCAAAATAAATCGCTAATTCTGTTTGATAAGCAAAATCTTTCTTTAAAAGATCTTTTACCATCTTCTGCATCTCTTTTACGTATTCGGTGGCTTTGGGTTTTTTATGCGGTTCAAGCAGATTAAGAGCATGAGTATCTTCCTCAAAGATCTTGATGTACTTGTCTGCGATCTCAGCCGGACTCAAGCCTTCTCTCTTAGCGCCTTTTTCCATCTTATCCTCGCCTTCATCACTGTCTGAGGTCAGATGCCCGACATCAGTATAATTGCGCACGTGCTTGACCTTGTAGCCGTTGTATTCAAAAGTTCGGCGGACGATATCTCCGCAAAACATCCCGCGCAAATTGCCGATATGCTGGGTCCAGTAAACCGTCGGCCCGCAATGATAAAACAAAACCCAACCCTTCTTGATGGGCTTGAATTCCTGCTTTTCTCGTCCCAATGTATTGAATATAGATATCTTTTCCATATATTTAATAATAACCAAGTATTTAAAATTAGGCAAATAAACTTGTGCCTAAAATAAAAGACCCCGCTGTGGTATGGCGAAGGTCTCTTTGATCATCTATTAAGAGGCCTTCTTCCACAAATGCCATGACTTTGGCATCATACCCTTGGGGTATGCGGGGGTTAAAGCCGGATCACCTCCCTTCTTGTGCGGATCCTGCGATAAATACCAACATTTTCGGCCTCACTTTCTTTTTATAGATTTGAAAGTAAGGGTTTGCCGAAATGAAAAATTGCTCTCCTTTCTCTTTCATTCCGGACAGTTTTAAAGAACACCCCTCCCTACATCAAGGGGAGGATCTTGTCAGCTTTTACTATATGAATTTTATTCAAATTGTCTCGATATTTTATGAAATAATCCAATTGCCCCGGATGTTTCTGTAAATTCTTGTAAAATTCCTTATTAAAAGGCATGAAGTAATCAAGATCCTTCTTAGCCAGATCGCCACCGCGCATAAATATGGTTTCTCTGGAGCCTACTTCCTCATTTCTATTCCTTAATTCAAGTTCAAAACCGCTTTTTCTGAACCTGAGCAGAAGTTTGGGCTGATCGATACAGCCATTGCCGGATGAACTATTGAAGATATCCAAAGAAACTCGAAAAGATACCACTTCGTTCTTAAAGACCGACAGCTTTTTATCAACCACTTCTTTAAGCATGATATCTCGGCCGTTCCGATTGCGCCTGGCCAGAAGTCCGCTTCTGACCACCGCCTTGGATATCCTAATATGGGCGACGATCTGTCTTTTGGTCAAAGATACCATTCGGTAGGTCAAAAAAGCGTAAACCGCTGTAATGATCACCAAGATCAAATTAGCGTATTCATTGAGAAAATTCAAAATTATGTTCGTGTTCTCGTTCATATTTAAATTATACCACAAGCAAACGAACAAAGCTAAATCATCTTTATTCTTCCAAGGTCTCGGAAGGACGATAAAGCCTATACAGAGTGAAGTCTTCAGTGATCTTTTTGACTCTTTCCAGTCTGATCCCGAATTCTTTCAATTTTTTATTGTTCAAATAATCAAAATCTTTGGTCGGAAAAGTAAAACTGTAATAATAAACCGGCAAATAATCTATTAAACGCGAATAGATCATATTCATATTGTCATCGGTCAATGTGCCGACTATCACCTTTCTTTCCGGAAAGACCAACTTGTCATGATATTGAGTGATGACGACCGAGTTGGATTCGGTCCAATCCAATATCCTTTCCAGTTGAACGGTCGAGTACCTGCTGTTGGCGCGGCTGTAAACGATCCCTTCTTCTGATCCGAGAAAGACAAAATTAGCCGACAGTATAAAAAATATTCCTACTATCAAAGCTCTTGTTCCCAAGGTCATCACCTTTCTTCTTGGGCGCTTGAGAAACTTTTTCCACCATGGCCTTTTCTCTTCTTGAAAGACCTCGCTCTCCTCGGGGATGATGCTATAGGTAAATATTATCAAGAAAAAAGAGATCAGAGGGAAGGACCCCAAATACATTGGCAGCCAATAGCGAGTATAGGAATTGCCAATAGTGTGGCTGCTTAGATCGGGATTATCATTGAATTTCCAAGAGCCATAATAGAAAACCAAGATGACGCTTATGACCGCGTAGGCCAGAAAAAACACCCAAATAGCCTTTTTCCATTTATAAATGCGCTGTAAATAAAGAAAGAGCCCCAAGCAAGCCGGTATGAAAAACCAAGTGAACATACCTGCGAAATAATGATAGAACATTTTCATCGATTGCTCGGGCTTGAATCCGAAGAAGAAGACGTTTTCCTTGATGCGCCCGACCAAATACTTGATATATGACGGCTCATAGGCGACAGTCGCTTTTACCAAGTCAGAGCTTGCTTCTCTAATACTGTGGATCGATTGGTTCATTTCCGCATATCCGCCGGATATCGGGGATCCATAAAGGATCTGATTCCAGAATAGGGCCGGCATTAAGGCCAAGAAGGTGAAAGATAAAAAGATAAAAAGTTTGATCAGACCGGTCTTTTTTAAATTGAGGATCCACAAAATAAAAAGCATAGGCAGGATCCACAAAAGCTCCGAAGTTCTAGTGATAGAAGCTAAACCGATAAAAATACCAGCCAAAGACGCATAGAGCATACCGAGCCAATCCGCTTTCCAGCTAAAAAACCCGGCTTTGAATTTTTTATCGGCCATCTTCAAAAGAAAATACAGGCCGATCATCAAAAGCGAAACAAAAAGCACATTATGAAACATGCTCCTAACCGAATAATAGATCCAAACCGGAAATCCGGCCAAAAGCACGGCGCTTAAAAGAGCGTTTGTCTTGCCGAATATCTTCCTGATCAAAAGATAAAAAAAGACGATCCCGACAGCCCCGAAAAAAGGCGTCAAATAAGGGATGATCTTGTACGAGGTCAAGGAAACTATTTTGCCATAGATCAATATTATCCCTAGAAAACTTACCGGCTTGATCGTACCAATATCGCTTCGCATACTGCGGGGATGCATTACTTCATCGGCATAGAGATTGTATTTTTCAAAAAAGCTGATCTGACCGCTCTGGCCGTATAATTTGGTAAAAACATAGTTGGCTGTTTCGTCCGGAGATGACCATTTCACGAACTCTCCGTGGCCGGAATAATTCAAACTTGAAACCAAAGCGAAAAAACCGACAGCCAAAAGGCCGACTACGACTCCGCGCCAATGCTCTTTTAAAAAATTGGTGATCCAAATCTTCATTTATTTGGTATTATTTTATATGAGATTAACAAAAAAATCGCTTCTTGGCAATAAACTGCCTGATATTTTCTTTTACCCATCATTTCTTTGTGATATAATTCCTTAAATGGAAAGTTTTCATAAAAATTTGCTTATTTTTACCAGCCTGCTGTCTTTTTCAGGAGCGCTGGTTTATCGCCTTTATTCCTTGAACATAGCGGGAATAACGATCTCCCTGATCCTGACTTTAGTTGTTTTTTTTCTGATCAAGCGCAGATCGACCGAAAAAAAGAAGGAAAGTGAAAATAGGCCGGAGGCGATGCTTGAACTTTTTTTGTATTTGGTTTTTTTCATCTCTTCCCTATCGATATTGTTCTATTCTCGAACCAGCACTTCGATCACTTCTCCTTGGCAATTAGTTCCGGCCTATTTCTTCATATTCTATTTCTTAGCCACTCTGGCTTTGATCATTAATATAGTGAAAAAAAGCAGATCGTCGCTCTTACTCGCAAGCTTGCACGCTTTTCTTTCCTTTTCCGTGCTTTGGATAGTATACAAGATCGGATACGGATATGATCCTTTTATCCATCAGGCTTCAATGGAATTGATAAAAGAAAAAGGGGCTATCGACCCGAAACCGCTTTATTATCTAGGGCAATATTCTTTGATAGTGATCTTGAGCAGAATAACCCTGCTCCCTATCTCCTTTTTGGACAAGATCCTTGTGCCGGCTCAAGCGGCCTTTTTACTGGTGCCAAGTGTCTTTTTTTACGCCAAAAACAAATTCAAAGATGAAAGGATGTCGCTCCTATCGATGTTTGCTTTATTCATCTTGCCTTTTTCATTCGCCACTTTCACCACTCCGCAGAATCTAGCCTATGTATTTTTGGCCATTACCATATTCTTCTCTCTGTCCAATAAAGATAAATTGCCGATCTCCTATCTATTGTCCCTGACTACATTTTTTATACACCCGATTGCCGGAATTCCGGCCATTCTTTTCACTATGGCCAAACACGCAATGGTGATAAAAAAAGCGGTTTTAAAAAAAACTCTGCTCATAGTCATATTCGCAGCGGCCATCTTCGCCCTGCCAGCTCCTTTTTATTTCGTCAACGCTGATAATAACGCAGGCAGTAATATTGAAAAGATCACTACAGGCAACCTATTTGACATAAAAAGCCCGGCGCTTCCTCAAGATGAGAATATTTTTCTTAATTTCGCCTACTTCCTTGAGTTTAATAGGGCTTGGATGATCCTGATATTGTGCTTAAGCGCCATTGTCTTTCTATGGTTCAAGCGCAGAAAAAACAAAGACTTACTCATAAATTGCGCTTTGGCCGGATCTTTATTGATATCTTATTTCATTACCAAACTTATAAGCTTTGATTATCTTATAGACTATGAAAGATCTGATTATCCGGGCAGAATATTGGCTATTGCCGTGATAATGATGCTTCCGGTAATGATATTATTGCTTCACGATCTATTCTCAAGACTTTTGAAACAGCCCAAAAAGATCGCCTACCCACTCTTGATAGCTCTGGCTCTGGCGATCACTGCTTCAATGTATGCCTCTTATCCGCGCAAGGACAATTATTTTGATTCGCATGGGCTCTCAGTATCGGATATCGACATGAAAGCCGTAGAGTGGATAGAGAGCGATGCTGTAGATAATAACTATATAGTCTTGGCTAATCAGCAAGTGTCGGTCGCTGCCTTGAGAAAGATCGGCTTCAGGTATTTGGATAATGGCATGTTCTTCTACCCTATCCCAACCGGAGGCGAGCTTTACAAGCATTATCTGGATATGGTATACAAAAAAGCGGATCGGCAGACAATGCTTAAAGCCATGGATCTTTCAGGAGTAGACAAAGCTTATTTAGTCTTGAATGATTATTGGTGGGCTTTTGACAAAATCGTTAAAGAAGCTGAATTTTCGGCTGATTCATTTAAACAACTGGAAAACGGGAAGATCTATATATTTAAATATATTCGAGATCTTGAATGATCATTTGTTTTAAAAAAGACAGGGGTTTGATCCTCTGTCTTTTTTATTTATACTCAAGATCCTAAATTCTATATTCGCTTGATCCATTTCAAGAACATGAACGCCAAAACGCCTCCGGCAACAGCAGTGGCCAACTGAGGCCAGCTCATCATCTGTGCAACTTTGACGGCTAATTCCTTCTTGATCAATAATCTGCTTATTATATTTACCGAAGCAAAAAGAAAAAGGAATTTCGACAAAGCGCCGGTGAATACTCCTGTCCAATAGCCTTTGACATCACTTTTCATATTCTTGTAGAAAAATTCCACTGATAGAACAAAGATCACATTACTTATCATTATATAAGGCACGACCGGAGCTAAAATGGCCGGCAAAAGTCCGCCTGAAAGAGCCATTAAGGAA
Source organism: Candidatus Falkowiibacteriota bacterium (assembly GCA_014728685.1). GTDB lineage: Bacteria > Patescibacteriota > Patescibacteriia > Patescibacteriales > WJLG01 > WJLG01. The sequence goes on along the minus strand of WJLG01000005.1, from coordinate 2,685 downwards.
GGTATCAAACATACGACCAAAGCAGACCTTACACCGATCAAAAAAAGCACGATTATCAGTATAGCGTTGACGATCGGGCCGGTAAGCCACTGGATATGGATATAAAAAGGCAGAATCGAGGCGACTCCGGCCAAAAGCAGAAATCTGGCAATAGCAGCCGCGTTCACCTGCTCGGCTGTTTGTTCTTTTACGTATAGCATATTATTTAGTAATCATTATTTTCTTAGCAACTATTCCATAAATCCTATCTATCTTCTTGGCCAAGGCGCTTATATCCCGAGCATTGCCTTCAACCACCAAGACGACCAAGCCGGTGCAATGCTCGATACAAGCTCTCTGAGGATTGACCCCCAAGCGGGCCATGATCATATGTCCGGCCTCGGTCAAGATCTTCTGTAGATCAACAGAGGCCTTTTGCCTGTCTTTGACCAAGATGGTTATAGTTCCTAAATGTTTCTTTTCAGCCATATATTAACATTTATTTTTCTTATTATATTTAGTGTGTAAAACAGAATGCTCGAGTTTGTGCCCTTTTTCTTTAAGCCAAGCCAACACCTCTTTTACTTTCTTATTCTCATCCGAACGCCTGAGTTTGGAATTCTTATCAAGCTCATAAAGCGCATCGATCCTCTTCTTTCTTATTTCCGGCGTAGTCGGTATCGGCTGTCCGCCTCCGCCGATGCAGCCGCCCGGACAAGCCATTACTTCTACATAATCATAGCTTTCCAAATTTCTAAGTATCGGCTCGACATTGCCAATGCCATTGACTATGGCGATACGCAACTTTATGCCAGCCACTTCGACAGTCGCTTCTTTTATACCCTTTAAACCTCGAGCTTCTTTGAAATCTATTTTCTTTTGGCAGATCCCGGTTTTCTTGTTGCCACAAGCCATACTATGTGCTGCTCTTAAAGCTGATTCCATTACTCCGCCAGTGCCCCCGAAAATAGCGGCACCTCCGGAATATTCTCCCAAAGGATCATCCGCTTTTTCAGGTTCAAGGCCGGCAAAATCGATCTTGCTTTTCTTGATCAGCCAAGCCAATTCCCTATTGGTCATAACCTTATCGACCGGCAAAGATCCTTTCACTTTCATCTCCTTTCTGGAAGCTTCGTATTTCTTGGCCGTACAGGGCATGATCGAAACCACCTCTATCTGCGACGGTTTTACTCCCATCTTATCGGCCCAATAGGTCTTGATAACTCCACCATTATGAATATGCGGCGATCTGGCCGTAGTCAGATTCGGGATCAATTCAGGATGATAAAGTTCGATATAGTTCACCCAGCCGGGACAACAAGAAGTGAACATCGGCATCGGGCTCTTCTCCCCTTCTTTATCTTTCAGTCTTTCCAAAAGCTCTTCTGCTTCCACTACGGTCGTCAGATCAGCCGCAAAATTAACATCAAAAACATGATCGAACCCCAGCTTTCTTAAAGCCGCCACTACTTTGCCTGAAACTTCCTCTCCGGCCGGCAAACCGAATTCTTCACCGATCGAAACCCTGATCGAAGGCGCGAATTGAGCTACCATTATCTTACCTTCTTTTTTAAGGTCGCTTTCGACAAAATTCCACTGCGCCTGCTCCTGGGCGGCTGAAACCGGACAATGCAGTGCACACTGTCCGCAGAGGATACATTTAAACCCTTCTTCCGACCGAGATTCGATCCTTTGGCTCGGACCTTTGCCGCTGAACTTCAAATAATTGATATTCTGCAGAACTCCGCAAGCCTCGACGCAATTTCCGCAATCAATGCATTGAGTATGGTCGATCTCGACTGCGTTGGAAAATTTTTCTATATTTCTTTTGGACTTTCTGTCTTTGAAACGATTGATCTTAAGTCCATATTTTTCAGCCATAGCTAAAAGCGGACAGTTCACCTTCCATATGCAAGTCGGACACTTTTCAATGTGTTCGGCGAATATCAATTCGATATTCATATTGCGCGATTTGGCCACTCTTTCCGATTCAGTGCTGATATCCATTCCCGCTGACACTTTGGTCGAACAAGCGGTGGCCAATTTCGGCCAACCGGCTATTTCAACAACACAAACCCGGCAATTTCCCTTAGCCGGGAAATCGGGATGATGACATAGGGTCGGGATATCGATGCCTTGAGCTCGAGCAACTTCAAGAATAGTTTGCCCCTCGTTCGCCTCGAAAGGCTTCCCGTTGATTTTTATCTTGATCTTTCCCATTATTTGATCTTTTTATCATCTTCTTGTCTTTGGAAGATGGCCAAAACCAATATTGAAGCCAATGAGAAGATAGAGATGATCGAGATGATCTTAACTATTATCTCAATAGCATCAGCATCCGGGATCACATCCAGGATCAATAAAGTGCCCAAAATGGTAATAACTATCACCACTAAGCTTAGGGCGAAAAGTAGAAACTTTTTCATAGTTTTTTATAAATTATAATGATTAATTAAAGCATTCGCAGATAAGACTCTTGGTAGAGCTATTGATCTTTATCTTGTTCTCCTTGTCGGCAGACAAAACATTGTGTACATAAGATGTTATAGGTACCGGTACTACGCAGCCGAGGCCACAAAATGAGGACTCTTTCAAATTATTCAAAAGCTCAGAAAAGAGACGCCAATCCGGTTCCTTGGAATCAAGTATCTCCAACAAGCGATAATTGCCTTCGCGGCAAGGCGTACATTGGCCGCATGACTGATT
>WJLG01000057.1 GCA_014728685.1 Candidatus Falkowiibacteriota bacterium | reverse complement strand
TTTTAAAATGAACACATTTGCGATAATTAGCATCCTAACCGGCATATCCAGCTCCTTTTTGGGGCTATTTATGTTTATCAGAGGCAAAAGTGGACTCCAAAGATTATGGGGAGTTTTTTGTTTTTCTGTGGCCATCTGGGGCTTTGGTGCTTATATGCTGGCAGTTTCCGCGGACAAAGACAGGGCCTTGGCTTGGATACGCATTGCCCATATCGGCGTGATCTTGATTCCGGCGATATTTTTTAACTTTGTTAATTACTATCTGCGTTCAAAGTGGAAAGCTTTCACCGTATTGGCTTATGTGCTGGCCTTCTTTTTTCTATTCACCAACTTTTACGACGGCTGGTTCGTGGGGGATATGTGCTGGATGTTCAATGAGTTCTACTATCCTTGCGAACCCGGTATCTTCTACACATTATTCGTGGCCTTCTTCTCGCTTTTGGTCGGTTTATCCATTATTAAATTATGGCTGGCTTATAGGCAGGCAAAAGGCGCGAAAAGGAATCAGATCTTGTATTTCTTAGTTTTACTGATAAGTTTTGTGGGTGGAGGAGCTAATTTTTTACCCCCATATGGCATCCGCATCTATCCCATCTTCAACATTTTGATCTTTGCCTTTCCTTTTTTGATAGGCTACGCGATAGCGGCCCATCGCTTGATGGATATGAAGATCATCCTAAGGAAATCAAGCGTTTATTTTTTCTCATTCTTCACACTTCTGCTTCTGCTGGTTCCAATAGAATTAGCGGTCGTATATCTTCCTCCGAGTTTCAGATTCTTTTTCAACTTGGCGGTTCTGGTCGCAGCTGTTTATACTTTTCCTTATATTAAAGACTTATTTTTCTACATTGCTAATAAATATTTTTCTTATTCCTTCTATAGGCCGCAAGACTTGATATCAGAAGTGTCGGATAAGCTGATATCGACCTTGAAGTCTTCGCTGATCTATGATTTTCTATTCAAAAGTTTTGTCGATGTATTTCAGATCAATAATTTTCTTATTTTGAAATACGATAAAAGCCAGGGTATTTACAAAACGGTTTTTTTACGCGGATATAAATTGAAAAGAAAGACCTTTTCCAAAGATGATTATTTGGAAAAAGAATTTATCAAGAAGAGCGAGGCTATGGTCAAGGAAGAGCTTAAAAGCTGCCGTCTGGAACCGGGGTCCAAAGACAGTATCTGTCATTTGATCTCTTCAAAAGTCGATATTACCGTGCCTTTGGTGTCCAAAAATAGGATCATCGGCCTGATGGCCCTGGGATCCAAGGGGTCCGGCGATATGTACAGCGAAGTTGATTTGTATACTTTGAAGATCATCGGCGCCCAATTGGCATCAGCCATGGAGAGCAGGGGCCTTTATGAAAGGATCCATCAATTGAATCGCAGTTTGAAGAGAAAGGTGGACGAACAAACAGCAGATATCGAAAAAAAGGCTATGCAGCTGAAAGAGAAAAACAAAAGGCTTAAAAAGCTTCTGGAAATGAAGAATGATTTTTTGCGGGTGGTCAATCACCAGCTCAATACTCCGATATCGATCATAAAAAATTCGGTTTTTATGATCAAGCAGAAGAATTTCTCCCAGGATAAGGGCTTGAAATTCATTGATGAGGGCATTAAGAGAATGGAAGAGATAACTCATGATTTTTGGAAGGCTTTTGTCTTCGAGGGAGAGGCCCTGAAAATGCAAATAAAAAAAACCAATATCAGGCCGATGATCGAAGAGACTGTTGCGAGCATAAGAGAGGCTTCCAAAGTAAAAGAAAATAAGGTCAGTATAAATATCGATAAGCTGGAAGAATTGCCCGAAGTTCTTTGCGACAATAAAGAACTGGCCCAGGCCTTTTATAATTTGCTTAATAATTCAGTAGCTTACACCGAAGAGGGAAGTATAGATATATATTTCAAGACCGAAGGCTCTTATTTGAAGGTTTTTGTAAAAGATTCCGGCAGTGGGATAGATAAGAATGAACACGAGAAGATATTTGAAAAATTTACCCGCGGTAGCCGAGCGATCAGCAGCCGTCCGGGCGGTTCCGGTCTCGGCCTTTATATATCAAAGAAGATAATCGAAGCCTGCGGAGGCAAGCTCAGATTGGAAGAAAGCACACCTGGCAAAGGCTCAACCTTTAGTTTCACTTTACCAATAGCCTAAAAGAGATTGTTCCAATAAAAAAGAAATACGTATTTAAATACGTATTTCTTTTTTATTTATTCAAGTTATTTGACCAGAAGTTTGATCTTGTTCTTCTCGCCGATATCTATATTTACCTTATCTCCTTCCTTGACTTTGCCTTCGACGATATCCATAGACAGCTCATCGAGTATCTTGTTCTGAATGATGCGTTTTAAGGGGCGGGCTCCGAAAGTGGTATCAAAACCTTCTTCAGCCAATAGTTTTTTGACCTTGGCGCTGATCTTTAAGCTTATTTCCTTGTTTTTCAAGCGTTTTTGGACCTTTTTCAGTTCCAGATCGATGATCTCTGAAAGAACTTCTTTGTCTAAGGTCTTGAAGACCACGATCTCATCGATCCTGTTCAAGAATTCCAGCTTGAAATTCTCTTTGAGTTTTTCATCGATCTTCTGCTTCATTTCTTTGGCATTATTCTGTTTATTGTCGTCATCATGAAATCCGATCGAATATTTTTGGATGATCTCATTACCAAGATTAGAGGTCATTATTATGATAGTGTTTTTGAAGTTGACGGTTCGGCCCTTAGAATCGGTGATCCGGCCATCATCCAGGACTTGCAAGAGGATGTTAAAAACTTCCGGATGCGCTTTTTCGATCTCGTCGAAAAGGATCACGCTATAAGGTTTTCTTCTTACTATCTCGGTCAGCTGTCCGCCTTCTTCATGGC
>WJLG01000056.1 GCA_014728685.1 Candidatus Falkowiibacteriota bacterium | reverse complement strand
TATTTATAAAGATTATCGAACTATGCACGTCTGTCCGAGATGCGAAACCACCTTGTCTCAATCGGAAGTGACAGAAGGATATAAGGATGTCAAGGATCTGTCAGTTACGGTCAAGTTCGAATTGGTAGATGAACCGGGGACATATATTTTAGCTTGGACGACCACTCCTTGGACCTTGCCGAACAATACCGCCTTAGCGGTCGGCAACGATATAAACTATATCAAAGTTGAGATCGAAGGAACAAAATATATTCTAGCCAAGATATTAGCCGGGAAAGTCCTCAAAGATGCCAAATATGAAGTGATCGATCAATTTAAAGGCTCTAAATTGATAGGAGTTAAGTATAAGCCCTTGTTCGATCATTATGCTAAAAAAGAAGATCTGAAGAACAGAGAGAACGGCTGGCAAGTTTATCACGGAGATTTTGTGAATATAGAAGAGGGAACAGGCATTGTCCATATAGCTCCGGCCGGAGGCGAGGATGATATGAATTTAGGCAGGCAATATGATCTGCCTTTCGTTCAGAATGTTAATATGGATGGGTTTTTTAAGCCGGAAATGGGTGAGCTGGCAGGCTTGAACGTCAAACCAAAAGAGGATCATATGTCGACCGATGTGGAGATCATAAAGTATTTGGCTCATAAAGACCTTCTTTTTCATAAAGAAAAATATGAACATTCATATCCTCATTGTTGGCGCTGTGATACCCCGCTTATAAACTATGCGACTTCTTCCTGGTTTGTGAATATTTCCAAAATAAAAGAAAGGATGCTTGAGTTGGCAAAAGAAATAAATTGGATGCCGGAACACATTAAGGATGGCCGTTTTGGAAATTGGCTGGAAGGCGCTCGTGATTGGTCTATTTCCCGCCAGCGTTTTTGGGCATCGGTCATTCCGATCTGGGAATGCGAGTGCGGTGAACGGAAAGTGGTTGGCTCGGTAAAGGAGCTTGAAGATCTTTCCGGAGAAAAGCTAGATGATCTGCATAAGCATATAGTCGATAAGATAACTTTTAAATGTGAGAAATGCGGAGAAATAATGAAGAGAATTCCGGATGTTTTTGATTGCTGGTTCGAGTCAGGATCAATGCCCTATGCTTCCATACATTATCCTTTTGAGAACAAAGAAAAGTTCGATAATGCTTTTCCGGCTGAATTCATTGCTGAGGGCTCTGATCAAACCAGGGCTTGGTTCTATTATCTACATGCAATAGCGACCGGCATTAAGGATAGTCATGCTTTCAAGAATGTAATTGTTAATGGCATAGTGTTGGCTGAGGACGGAAAGAAAATGAGTAAAAAGCTCAAGAATTATCCGGATCCCAATTATATAATGGATAGATATGGAGCTGATCCTTTGCGCTATTATCTTTTGACATCGCCGGTGATGATGGCTGATAATTTGAATTTTTCCGAAAAAGGAGTTTCTGAGTCTTTAAGAAAACTCAATAATATCCTTTGGAATGTTTATAAATTTTACGAGATGTACGCGGATAGCAATCCTCGATCTTCGATCTCTGATCTTCAATTGAACAATTTGAATAATGTTTTGGATAAATGGATAATCGCTCGTTTGAATCAGCTGATCAAGGAAAGCACGGAGGCAATGGAGAAATATAATCTGCCCAAGGCGACCAGGCCGATAGTTGAGTTCATCGATGATCTTTCCACTTGGTATCTAAGGAGAAGCCGCGACAGATTCAAGGGTGATGATGAAAAAGATAAAAAAGATGCTCTTAAGACCATGGGACATGTGCTTTTGGAATTTTCCAAAGTATTGGCGCCGTTCACGCCTTTTATTGCCGAGCAGATATATCAGAATGTTTCAGGGCTTAAATTTACAGATGAAAATAAATCGGTTCACTTAGAGAATTGGCCAGAAGCAGGAGAAATTGATTTAGAATTATTAGAAAAAATGTCACTTATTAGAAAAGTAGTTGAGATTATCCTATCCATAAGGGACAATTTAAAGATAAAGGTTAGACAAAAGTTGCAAGATTGCTATGTACATATCACTGATTATATTAAGATTGGATTGAACAATGAAGACAAATATGAATACTCTGATTTCTCTAAGCTGCTTAAGGAAGAAATTAATGTTGCTAAAGTTCATTTTGTTGTGTTGGAGGATAAATTACCTAGCAATGACACATTTGTTAGTGATTCAGGCATTTTTGATAATATAAAAGTACGTTTAAATACGGAGCTGACTCCGGAATTGATCGCCGAGGGAATTTCCAGAGAAGTGATAAGATCTGTAAACGCCATGAGAAAAGAAAATGACCTGACCATAAACGACAGAATAGAGATATCTTATAAAGCCGATGGCGAGATCAAGCAAGCGATCGAGAAGTACAGATCGGATATAATGAAAGATACTTTGGCAGATGCTTTAGAAGAAGGTGAAAGTGAAATTAACAAACAAATTAAAATAAACGATCAAGGAGTCAATCTAAGCATTAAGAAAATAAATTAAAAATCTTCAATCTTCAAAAGTCAATTATTGAAGACTGAAGTTTGAAGATTGATAATTAAAATTATGCAATACATCATCTGGATCATCCTAGCGGTGATCGTAATAGCCGTCTTGTACGTCATTGGCGTTTACAATGGCTTGATCAGGCTTAAAAATCGAACCGACGAAGCTTGGTCTGACATCGACGTTCAGCTTAAAAGAAGGTATGACTTGATCCCGAATTTGGTTAATACTGTCAAAGGTTACGCTGAGCATGAAAAGGATACTTTGGAAAGGGTCATCAATGCCCGCAATCGCGCTATGAGCGTGTCGGGCGATGATTCCAAAGCCAAGTCTGAGGCTGAAAATCAATTGACCGGAGCTTTGAAATCCATTTTTGCCTTGTCCGAGAGCTACCCGGATCTTAAGGCCAATCAGAATTTTCTTGAACTGCAAAGAGAGCTTTCCGATACAGAGAACAAGATCCAGGCTGCCAGACGTTTTTACAATGGCAACGTCCGCGATCTGAATACCAAGATCCAGATCTTTCCTTCCAATATCATCGCCAATATGCTTGGCTTCAAAAATCGAGAGTTCTTCGAGGTGGAGAATGAGGAGGAAAGAAAGAATGTTGATGTAAGTTTTTAGTTAGTACATCTTAACCTTTTAAGATAACAAAATGACTTTGTACACTCATTCAGATTCCAATGCCAGAAAGACGTGGATCCTTATATCCGCGTTCTTTGTGTTGGTCATCGCTTTGGGCTGGATATTTTCTTATACGCTTGAGAGTCCGGCCATCTTATATATAGCTGTGGGCTTGAGTATCTTGATGAGCTTCGGCAGTTATTGGTGGTCGGACAAGATAGTTTTGTCTATGAGCAATGCTAAGAAGTTGGAATTCGATGATAACCGGCAGCTATACAGAATCGTCGAGAATCTCTGCATTACCGCAGGATTGCCGATGCCCAGGATATATATAATAGATGAGCAAGCGCCGAACGCTTTTGCCACCGGCCGCGATCCTAAACATGCTGTGATCGCCGTCACCAAGGGAATTTTGCAAAAGCTTGATCGTTCCGAGCTTGAGGGAGTGATCGCTCACGAGCTTTCGCATATCGGCAATCGCGATATTCTGATATCAACGGTTGTCACCGTCTTGGTCGGCGTTGTCGTGCTTCTGGCTGATTTCTTCCGTCGTTATTTGATGTTCGGAGGCAGAAGAAGAAGTTCGAACAGAAGAGATGGCCGTCTGCAATTGATCATCTTCATCGCCGCTATCGTATTTTCGATCCTGGCTCCGATATTCGCCTATCTGATGCAGTTTGCCATTTCAAGAAAAAGAGAGTTCAAAGCCGATGCTGATGGCGCGCTTTTGACCCGCTATCCGGAAGGTTTGGCCATGGCTTTGACCAAGATCGCCAATGACCAGCAAGAGCTTAAGGTCGCCAATCGCGCCACGGCTCATCTATATATAGCTTCTCCTTTCAAGCCCAAAAAAGAGCCGGGATTTTTCGCTAAAGCATTCATGACCCACCCGCCGGTGGAGGAGAGAATAGCAGCCTTGAGAGGAATGAGAAGATAATTTATCATTTATCATTATATAAATTATGACTAGTAAAGAAATATACGATCTGGCCATTAAGATGGGCATTAAGACTGACCTAAGAGGGGAGAAGGCGGTTAAAAAATATTTGGATAGAACCAAGAAGAAATACGAGAAACTCCATGGAGAGGCTAAGAAGCTTTTTGACAAGGAAAGATTGGATAATCCATATTCGGATAGCCGATTTGTTTTTGATTCGAAAAAGAAAAAAGAAGTTAAAAAAGTAATGGTTGGCATTGATCTGTCCGAGGAAATGATCATCGGTAAGGAAATGGGAGTTGACCTTTTTCTTAATCATCATCCTGTTGGCCGGGCTTTGGCCAGCTTGGATGAAGTTATGCATTTGCAGGCCGAGGTTTTGGCTGATTACGGCGTGCCGATAAATATTGCCGAGCAAGTTATCAAGCCCAGGATCTCGGAAGTGGGCCGAAGCGTCATTTCCGGAAATTACAACCGCTCGGTCGATATGGCCAGGATGCTTGAGATAGATCTGATGTGTTTGCATACTGTTTGTGATAACCAAGCGGCTAAATTCATCAAAGAGTTGATCGAAAAGAAAAAGCCCGAATATGTCGAAGAGCTTATAGACGTGATGATGGAGATCCCGGAATATAAAGAGGCGGCTCTTGATAAGGCCGGGCCAAGAGTATTTGCCGGATCACCGGATAATCGCTGCGGCAAGATCGCTGTCACGGAGTTTACTGGAGGAACTTCCGGATCCAAAGAGATGTTTGCCAAAATGGCCAATGCCGGTATTGGAACGATCATTGGAATGCATATCGGGGAGGAGCACAGAAAAGAGGCTGAAGCCAATCATATAAATGTGGTGATCGCCGGACATATGTCTTCTGATTCGCTCGGTCTTAATCTTTTTTGTGACGAACTTGAGAAAAAGGGTATTGAAATAATTCCTTGCTCCAGTTTTATCAGGGTATCAAGAAATAAAACACCCCAATCCAACTAATAGTTCTGCTAATTTACTAATAATATGTATAGGAGGGATTTAATTCATAAAGAATTATCTTATGATGTTTGCGGAGTTTTGTTTAAAGTACATAATGATTTAGGCAGATATAAAAGCGAGGGACATTATGCTGATTATTTTGAGTTTTTATTAAATAAAGCTGGTTTGGATAATAGGAGGGAATACAGATTAGATAAGATTTTCAAAGAAGAAAAAGCAGGGAGGAATATTTGCGATTTTCTAGTTGAAGATAAGATGATAGTAGAGCTAAAAGCCGTTAGATTTTTGATCAATGAGCATTATTTTCAGGTAAAAAGATATCTATCAGTTTCCAAATTAAAGTTAGGGTTGCTTGTTAATTTTAGAGAAAAATATTTAAAACCAAGAAGGATAATAAATAATGAATTAGTAGATTAGCATATGATTAGTAGATTAGCGTGCGTAGAACTATTAGCTCCGGCTGGAAATTTAGAAAAAGCCAAGACCGCTTTTATTTTCGGAGCGGATGCGGCTTATCTGGGTGTGCCTGATTTTTCTCTGCGGGCTCGTATCAATGATTTTGATAACAAAAAGATAGAAAAGATAGTTAAGATCGCTCATGAACAAAAAAAGAAAGTATATGTGACTTTGAATATCTTTGCTCACAATCGGCACATAGAAAAATTGCCAAAACATATCAAGTATTTGAAAAGTATAAATGTAGATGCGATAATCGCTTCTGATCCGGGAGTGATCGAAACTATAAAAAAGAACTGG
>WJLG01000055.1 GCA_014728685.1 Candidatus Falkowiibacteriota bacterium | reverse complement strand
ATTTAAATTTCAAAGAGCAGGGCTGGTTTCTTGTCCACCATAAGCATTCAGACGAAGAGCAGAAGGAGAGGCTTATGGATTTTGTAAAAAGGCACGGAGAAGTTGGTTTGAAAACTTTTTTGTCCTTGGAGTTTGGCGAAGAAATGGGAGAAAAGATACTTGATTTAGGAGAAAAGATTAATGGTTCGGAAGTAGATCGGATATTTGCCCGCTATAGCCAAATAGTTTCCTTGGCGGATCAAGTGGAACAGGAATTAAGAGATAGATTCGAAAACATTGAAGCAAATGAACAAAACATCAAAGATATTGCACGTCATGTCTTAAAAAAGGCTAATTGTCTTTTAGAGAACTTTTCTTCAAGTATTGAGCACAAAGAAGAGATAGACGAAGAGCAGGTTTTATCAGCGCTTGATGATTATAATTCGGAATTGATCTTTTCATTGGGGGTATTGAGATCGTTTAAAGACAAAATAGAGATGGAGGATCTGGAAGGTGTATCTTTTGAGAAGAAAACGGCTGGTGTTTATGCTCGGGACAAAGAAGCAACTAAAGCCGTTCAAGCGGGTAAAAAGGGCAATGGTCGCGCCGATGCCACCGAGGGGGTTTTAGCGGATGAAATTAGTCAAATGTTTTCTATCTATAGAAAAAATTGGCAGCAATATCCTGAAAAATTTCAAAATATTTTATTGGAAGGTTATGGCAATAGGCTTTTGAAAAATGATAAAAGCACCAGAATATATCAATACAAGAAAGATGATAAGCTCATGGCATTCTTACGGATCGATGATATTGCTCCGGGCCGCAAATATTTCGGATCATTCAACGCTTTGGACTCTGTGAAAGGCGGCAGGGTCGGCGAGGCTTTGCTGTCCAAAGCGCTTGCCGAAGAAGGCAAAGACTCCGACATTGAAGCGGTTTGCGCTCCGCAGGAAGATGTTTTGGCATGGTATATCAATAAGCACGGTTTTATCGGCAAGGGGATCGACATGGATTATCATGGGACCGGCCAGCCTATGATCGAGATCGAAAGAAGCCGGGAAAGAGGGGAAAATCATTATGACAGTTATGAAAAGCAAACAGTGATAGAAGAATATGAAAGGAAATTCTCCGGAAACCAGTATAAAGACGAAGATAAGGAGATAATACTTAAATTTAGCGTAGATAAAAACAAAAGAAACAGCCCGGATGACGACACGGAACGTATGAACCAAGCGATAGCTGACTTGTCTAATAAAAAAGGCCTGGCCATAACCAGGAGCATGATAGATGTAAAAGGCCGCAAAAAGGATATTTATTTATGCTTTGAATCTTTATCCGGCAATTGATCCACAGGCAAAGCGTTCTTCCACTGCTGTTTGAAAAGCGAGCGATGGGTTTGGTATATTTCGGCGTTCTCTATGATGACGCCGATTTTTGTTTTATCCGATAGGGTTATATAGGACACTTTATTGCTATATATTTGCATCACCGTATAAAAATTGGCAAGACCGGGCACGATGCGCGAATCAGTCGTTTTTAGATGATAGGTTTTTAAGTAATTCTTGCTATAGGGCGTGTCCGAGAAAATTATCTTCTTGTTCAGTTTTCTTTTATCTCTTTCGCGGGCATATTCTTCATTGATCTTTTTGATGTATTTATTTATAGTTTCTATATCCGCGTAAGTGTATATCGTTTCTTTACTGGTAAAAGTATCATATATAACACTCTTGATCCCATCATCGCCCTCGAAATATCTGACTCCGGGCTTGCCTGATACCATATTGAAGGTAGAGATAATATCTTGCATATTGGCCTCCAAATTATTTCGGGCTTTTTTTATTTCCTGCTCTTCGATCTCCAAGCTTCGCCTGATCGATTCCGGATGTTCGGGGAAGAAAAAAGCTATTCTTTTCTTATTGCGCACTTTGGAGTTTTCCGGCTCCATCATCTTTTCGGTTATAAATTCCTTCTCCACCAAAGAATCCAAAGTCAGATAAACCACGCCCCTTTTCAGAGGTGTGTTTTTTATTATCTCCGAGGCCGGACAGCGCCCGTTGCTTAGAAGATAATTATAGACTTCGGCTTCATTCTCATTGAGCCCGGCATTTAGGAAGATGTCTTTGTACATAATGAATGACAATTGAATTACTTGTTTAGTATAGCATTTATATGTAAAAACATAAATATTTTATTTATTAGTCAATATAAATTGATTAATGTATATAATAAAATAATACAATAAATATGCTAATATTTAATAAATTATTTGTATATTAAAATATGCTGGTTATAGACTATTGACAAATAATTAAAAATATGTTAAGATATAATCAGACAATAAAAAAGTGATATTGTCAAACAGAAAGAACTTTGAGATCAGATCATAAAATATAAGGAGAGGATTAAATAACCGGATTTTCTCTTTATAAAGATAAGACCCGGTTTTTAGCTAGAATAATGAAGAGGAGAGAGCCCTATCGGCTTTAATAGAAGAATAAGCCCTTTTATCAAGGCGGTTAGTGAAATGTATCTTTTAAAAAGCTTTGAGGAAGTAATAAAAATAAGCTTAATAAAAGATCGTATTTGACTCTTCTTCATCATTTTCGTTAAAACACGGTAAAATTCAGATCCTCCATGCTTGGATCTGAAAGAAGAGAGAACGTACATTGATATAATTTTATTTTCTGCTCAAGCCGGTGAGAGTCATAAGATCCGGCAATGCTTTTAGGAAAACAGGCGGGAGTAATTGCCCCGCATGGCCTTACTTGGATCGCGAAAGGAAGGAGAGAGATATTTTCCCAAGCGCATTAATTCTTTTGCCAAAAGGCAAAAGAGGAACATACGCCGAAAGGCAAGAGTATAGATCTTGGCTTTCGGAAATGTTCTTTACAAATTTTAGCAGGAGAAACTTTGGCTTTAAAGCATTTAGTTCTTTATATCCATGGTTTCCCTGCTAAAAATAAAAACCGTCCGGCTAGCTTTTCAGGGAAAAGTGAACCGGACAAAAAGAAAGGAGTAGCCAATGGCTACTACTACTATTGCGATGAATTCTTTTGCTCTCCGCCAGAACGCGGAGAGCAAGTACTCGCATTTTGCGGGTACGAATGACGAGCTCATTGAGCTCGTCTCCGATTGCTTTAGCCAGGCAAAGCCCGGCTATCGGGACGGGGTCCTTGTGGTCCCGGTCCCGCCGGAGAAGTTTTTCTCCGGCGTTGTCGAGGTCGGAGAAAAAACTCAGCTCAAGGCTGAGTTTCGATCCCGCAGGCGGGGCGAAGAACCCTACCTGCAAGTTTCGGCCCTTGGTCGGGACAAGCTTCCCGCCAAGGCGGCGGAGGTCATCCTCTATCGGCACGATGTGCTGACCGAAGATGGCGACGCGTCGACTGACGCGGAATGGGAGATAGTCTCCCTGAACGCTCGGCCGACAGAAGAACATGAGCCGCAGACGCCTGTGGCCATGGCTCGAAATTTACTTGGTCTCGCCGGCGGGACCAAGAAAGCGAATTATTCGGCGGAGCAATTCGCCAAAGCGATCATATACTGGTCAAAGCGCGCGATGTGCGCCTAGGGCCAGTAAGCCGGAATTTAGACCAACCCAAAAGCAAGCCATGATCCATATCATCAGCTTGCCTGTCTATAAAAGGGGCGGTAATTTTGCAGGGAAGCTCTGCAAGGCTCTATTCGGGGATGGGCCGTCACGACCCCCGAAGCTGTTTTTTGAAAAAAAGACTTTTTTGAGAGAATTTTAGTCTTAATAAACAAAAATTCTCTCTATCCTCAAGCATTTCAAGCAGTTGGAATCCTTGAGACATAGAAGCACATTAAAAAAACATTCATTCGAATTTTCATGAAGCTGAAAAACTTTGAGAAGTCGCTTTTTTGCGATTCTCTCTCCCGCCAAAGAGCGGCTATTTTCAGATGATCGGCTTCAGAAGAATTCGGATGAATAATAAACCAGTTTCCGCCCGAT
>WJLG01000054.1 GCA_014728685.1 Candidatus Falkowiibacteriota bacterium | reverse complement strand
GCAATATTTCAAAGACTATTTGTTTTTGCCAATTGCTTTTCCAAGTGGTGGTAGCTGTCAGCTCGGCGTCTTGCGCTTTTTGTTCCAAGTGATTGAAATTATCTTTCAATATTTTTTTTATTTCTTCCCCCTCGGTCTTTATCGGTATTTTCAAATGGTAGCCTCGGAACAAGGAATTGACCTTCATGAATAAATTTCTGAAATACCCTTCTTTTCTACCGATGGAATAAGCTTCTTCCACCGAGCCATCCACATCAAAAGCAATAATGGGAAAAGCAATATCGCCTTCAAAAGAGGATAATATCGGATAAATAAAAGCCTCGTTATTCTGATAGGTGAATTTTACTCCATTTTCATTTATTGTTTGTACGACTTTGTTTAGAATATCTTTGGCTTCGGCTCTTGTCTTGCCGCCTAGATCAATGCCGGCTATTCTGATCTTGGGATAGAGCCTGTTCTTGTAGGCATTTTCAAAACCGAAATAGGAGGCAGTGGTCAATAGGGAAAAAATAAAAAAAATAGCCAGTGCAGGAAGTAGCCATTCATGTTTTTTTGGTTTTTCTTCTTTGAAAATATCCATACTGTCTATATGTCCAATATTTCATTCAAAATATCCTTGGCTTGATTGCGGTCGGCTTTTTCGCCTTCCGGATTGCTGCCTATATCAAAAACAACACTGTCGCCTTCTTTGAATTCTTCCGGCATTTTTTGCCGAGGCCAGACAATGGTGTGTTCGCCATTGTCCTTTAAAACAGCTTTGTCTCCTTCTAATCTGTCTATGGTTAAAATGACTTTCATATTAGCCTTTTACGTTCACTTCTATTTTTTTATCCCGAGTCACCTTCTTTAAAGAAACTGTCAGTACTCCGTTTTCAAGCTCGGCATCGATATTTTTGTTATCGACTTCGGTGGGCAGGATTATGGAACGAGAAAACGAGCCCCAATAACATTCTTTATAAAGATAATTTTCCTCTCTGATGTTTTCTTCCTCTTCGCGTTTTCCACGGATCGTGAGCATATCGTTGTTTATGGAAATATCAATATCCTCGGGTTTTACGCCAGCCATGGTCGATTTGATTATGATCTGATCTTCGGTTTCGTAAACATCAATGGCCAATTGTCCCTCCTCGTAGTCGTTCTCTATCCATTGGTCATTTTGGACTTCAAGCTCTTGTTTGGGGGCTTGTTTTTTGTTTTTGAATAGATCGAACATAAAATTATAAAGTTTGGTTACTTTATATTAGATACTTTTATTATATAGTTTTTGTGTTTATATTGCAAGAAAAACAATTTTTTAAATAAAAAATCCCTGGCAATTGATATCACCAAGGATCGTAAAGATCAATGAAAGGATAGACGAGCTTCGACCTCGCGATTGCCGAATATCTTATTTTCTCCGATCTTTCCGTGAAAGAGCAGAAACCCTGTTTCGAATTTTGGCCTGCCGAGTTTTTCAATATCAACCAGGATATCGCTTTCTCTATCGTATACCGCCTGCCAACCCTCCGAATAATGTCCGGTTATTGAATCAAGACTCATGCGGATTTCATGATCATTGAGCCGATCAAGGTGCCTAACGGTGCTACGATATTCTTTTGCCTCGTAGGTATGAGTACCCGCACCAATGATATTGAAAAACAAGGAAATTCGGCTATTCTTTTGTTCTAAAAGAATAAGGCTCCAGATCATATGAACATCAGAGATCATGCGTCCGCCAAAGTATTCTTCTGTAGGAGTGGAAAAACTGATCGCTTTCATTTTTTCCTCCTTATGGAAAAATTGGTAAAGTTCAAATTTAATATTTTAATATAGCATATTATTTAGTATTTGTCCAGAAAAGATTTTACTTGAATAATAGTACAAAAAATACCTGCTTTAAGCAGGTATTTTGTGGACACGAGAGGACTTGAACCTCTGACCCCCACGATGTCAACGTGGTACTCTAACCAACTGAGCTACGTGTCCTTGTTAATTTTCAATTATAAATCTTCAAAAAATAAAATAATTGAATATTGTGCTCCCAGATGGACTTGAACCATCGACCCCTGCTTTATAAGAGCAGTGCTCTAACCACTGAGCTATAGGAGCGTTTTTGAAAAACACTGCCCCTGGAAGTCGGCAGTTTTAACTTTTATAATTTATCACCTTTTCCCATTATTTTCAAGTCTTGCCTCTTCTTTTCTCAACCAAGGGCCTTTATTTTTTTGTCGATCATGTTTATCATCTCTGTCTTTAACTCCTTTAAGGCCTTTTTAGCTTCGATCTTAATGAATTTGTCAGTTCCTTGCGGTCTGTATTCCCGTACGATATCGGATAAATTCATATTTTTCGGGGTATGGATAAGTATTTCCGCTTGCGGTCGGCCGCTTTCATCTTTAACACTCGGATTTTCATAAAAGATCATTATGACTTCGGCTTCCGGTATATTGATCATCAGTTCTTCTATGATATCGCTTAAGTCCATTGAAGAGGTTTCGGTCTTGATGAAATCTATTTCATTGATGGTTGACCAAATTATCTTATTGTTATTCAGGCTTGATAGTCTGGCTAATATTCTGCCCCACAGTTTTAAAACCCTAAGATTGCGCGAGCGAAAAAGATTGTTTACGATCTCATCTCTGCGCGCTTCTTTGGCTATCAGCTTGGAAGTGGAGAAGAGCGTATCAGGCGTGACGTTGGCGGTTTTGAAATTCTTGGTCTTGATCACTATGCCGGTAAGCAGACAGGTGGAAATATCATTGTCGATCAACTCCTCATTTTCCGAACCGATCAATGAAAAGACGACTTCTGAAGTGGAAACCGAATTGATGTCTATGATATTGATCTGGCCATATTCTTCATTGGCAGCATGATGATCGATGTTGATTATCGGAGTGTTGTAGAAAAAGTTGGTGTTTTTTTCGAACAGTTCTCCGATCGACTCCAGATCAGGTGAATCCAAAGTGATGATCAGGTCATAATCATTCAAATTATCCGAAGCCTTTACGTCTTCAGGTTTGAATTTTCCTTGCTCAGGAGTAATGAAGAATTTTATCGATCCATCTTCCTTTCTGTATCTTATCTTCTTGATCTTAGTTTTGGATGTGTCCAAGCTAATGACGAATTTACCCAGCCCGCCCACTTCGGTCTTAATGCTATTGAATTCCGGAAGAAAAGAAAAAAACGAACTGGGGGTGGATAGATAATCAGCCAGTCCGTTCTTGGCAGACATTATGTCAGCTTTTTTACCGAGTTTTTTCAATAACAAAGATAAAGCCAAAGCCGAGGAAATGGCGTCGCCGTTCCATAGGGATGGAAAAGTTATCAATATCTTTTCAGCTTTTTTTATTTGTTCAAAAACTTGTTGTTGCTTTTCGCGCATGTGTCTTTGCCTTCCTTGTCGTTAAAACTAATCACTCAATATATATAATGATCAAGAACATGTCAATATCAAACAAGGCAGACATTTTATTATAACAAAAATACGGCTGTTAGTTAAATATTATCTATCTGAGCTAGAAGAAAAAAAGAACTTTTTATCAGGATAAAGACCAATACTGAAAATAGGTGATTTCGCTTGCAAAACCTTTGTTTTTCTGATAGTCTAAATATATAAATAATTTAGCCAAAAAGGCTAATAATAAATGAAAATTAACTTCATTTCTTTTTGTAGTTCCACATTATGATCAAAGAATTGGAAAAACAATACGAAGCCGGTAAATACGAAGCTGATATATATAAGAAGTGGGAAGCTTCGGGCTATTTTGATCCGGATAAAATGGTTGAAGACAGCCTGATTGATGAAAAAGCTGAAAGTTATACCATAGTCCTTCCTCCGCCCAATATCACCGCTAAGCTACATTTGGGCCATGCGGTTATGATCGCGGTTGAAGGTTTGCTTATCCGCTACAATAGGATGAAAGGCAAAAAGGCTTTATGGGTGCCGGGTACCGATCATGCGGCGATCGCCACTCAGAATGTAGTTGAGAAAAGGCTTTTGGAAAAAGGCGTTACCAGGCAGGACTTGGGTCGGGAAAAGTTTTTAAATGAAGTTGATAAATTCTTAAAAGAAACTCAAGCCACTATTTTGAAGCAGATCAGGACCATGGGTGCTTCTATGGATTGGTCGCGCGAGGCTTTTACCTTAGATGAACAAAGACAGTCTGCGGTCCAAAAAATGTTCATCGATATGTATAAAGAAGGCGTCATTTATCGCGGAGAACGAGTGGTCAATTGGTGCCCTAGGTGTCATTCCACTTTAGCTGATGATGAAGTCGAGCATAAAACACAGCAGAATGTTAAATTCTATACTTTTAAATATTCTAAAGATTTTCCGATCGCAATTTCGACGACCAGGCCGGAGACCAAGCTGGGCGATACGGCGGTAGCTGTTAATCCTAAAGATGAAAGATACAAAAAATATATCGGTCAAGAATTAGAAGTCGATTTTTTGGGCGTGCCTCTGAAGATCAAGATAATCGCCGATCCGGGAGTTGATATGGAATTCGGGACCGGAGCTCTTGGTGTTACGCCCGCGCATTCGATGACCGACTATCAAATGGCCTTGAAAAATGATCTGCCTTTGGTAAGCGTGATCGACGAAGACGCCAAGATAAAAGAAGGTTTCGGCGAATTCTCAGGACTTGGTGTCAAAGAAGCTAGAGAATTGGTGGCTCAGAGATTATCTGAAAAAGGCTTGATCGAAAAAGAAGAAGAGATCGAGAATAATCTTTCTATTTGTTATCGTTGCGATCATCCGATAGAACCGCTTCCATCCAAACAGTGGTTTGTCGATGTTGATAAAAAGCTGGAAAGACTGAATGGCAAATCCATTAAAGACAAAGCGATCGACGCGGCCAAGAAAAAAGAGATCAAATTCGTTCCCGAACGTTTCGAGGGTGTTTATATGCACTGGATGGAAAATTTGCATGATTGGTGCATATCAAGGCAGATTTGGTTCGGGCACAGGATACCGGCTTGGTATAGGTCAATTAAGAATTCCGATAGCGATGTCGAAGTCTACGTAGGAGAGGGTATGCCGGAGGGCGAAGGCTGGATGCAGGATGAAGACACTTTGGATACTTGGTTCTCTTCCGGTATGTGGACTTTTTCGACCTTGGGCTGGCCTGATAATTATCAAAACAACAAGAAGTCCGGTGATCTAGAAAAATTCCACCCTACTCAAGTACTTGAGACCGGCTATGAGATAATCACGCTCTGGGTTTCCAGGATGATAATGATGTCTTATTTCGCTTTGAATGAAAAGCCTTTCTCTACCGTTTATCTGCATGGCATGGTTTTGGATGAAAAAGGCAAAAAGATGAGCAAGTCCAAAGGCAACGGCATCGACCCGCTAGATATGGTCGAGAAGTTCGGTGCCGACCCGATCCGTTTGTCTTTGATGATCGGCAGCACTCCGGGGAACAATATGAAATTATCCGAAGAAAAGATTGGCCAATACCGGAATTTCGTCAACAAACTTTGGAACATCGCCAGATATATATTGCAAACGGTCGATCAAAAGGATGATAGGGAGTTCGATCCCGAAAAGCTTAGCAAAGCCGATAGATGGATTTTATCAAGACTGGATCGAGTGATCACTGATGCCACGCAAGATATTGAAAGATATAATATTTCTTTTGCCGGAGAAAAATTAAAGGATTTTACTTGGAACGAGCTGGCAGATTGGTATATAGAAGCTACCAAATTCGACGACTCTTCGGAAAAGGGCGCAGTGCTTTTGTATGTTTTGAGAAGCATATTGAAGCTTTGGCATCCTTTTATCCCATTTTCAACCGAGGCTATTTGGTCGGAATTCAATGATAGCTTATTGATGGTTCAAAGATGGCCGGTCTTAGACGATGAAAGATCAAAAACCAAGAATGAAGAAGATTTTGACTTGATCATCGAGATCATTAAGATGATAAGGAATATCAGAAGTGAAAATAAAGTCGAACCGGCTAAAAAAGTGAAAGCAGTTATTTATGCCGGCGATAAAATAGATCTGATCAAGGAAAATGAAATATTCATCAAAAGTTTAAAGACCGGGATCGAAGAGATCGAAACAAAAGAAAAAGGCGAGAAGATAGATAAAGCTATTTTTGGCAGGACAGCCGGAGTTGATGTCTGTTTGTTGGGCGCTATCGATCCGGAGAAAGAAAAAAAGAGATTGGAAAAAGAGATCGAGACCTTAGAGAAAGGACTGAAAGGCGTTCAGGCAAAATTGAGCAATCAAGCTTTTGTTGATAATGCTCCTGCTAGTGTAGTTGATGCCGAGAAGGACCGCCTAAATGATTTCAAGCAGGACCTGGAAAAATTAAAAGAACGATACAATAGATTATAATAATTAATACAAAAATATGAATTTAGAAATGATGTATTTAGGCAATAGCCTAAAGGATTGGCTTGTTTTTTTGAGCATTTTTGCTGCCGCTATCATAGTGTTGAAGATAGTCAAAAGCGTGGTGATAGTTAAGCTGAAAAGTTTAAGCGAAAAAACCGCTAATCAAATAGATGATATGGTGATTGCCGGCATTAATTCCATACACTGGCCCTTCTTTGTCTTTGTTTCTTTTTATTTTTCATTGGAGTTCTTGCGAGTTCCGGCTTGGATATCGAATTGGTCTTACTATATTTTTTTGATAGCGGTTTCTTATTATGCTATCAAGATCTTAGAAAATATCATCGAATTTGCCGGAGCCAAAATGGTGGAAAAAAGACAGGACAATGGACAAAGCGCCGGCATAGTCAAGCTGATGGAGATATTTTTAAAGATCGCCTTGTGGCTTTCGGCTGTCGTCTTGGTGCTTTCGAATATGGGCTATAACGTCACCTCTTTGATCGCCGGTTTGGGAATTGGCGGAATTGCGGTCGCTTTGGCTCTGCAAAGCATCTTGGGAGACCTTTTTTCTTCCTTGACCATTTATTTCGACAAGCCTTTTAAGGATGGCGATTTCATCATAGTCGGATCTGATATGGGTGTTGTTAAAAAGATCGGCATCAAGACCACCAGAATACAAACTCTTCAAGGGCAAGAGTTAGTGATATCGAACAGTGAATTGACATCTTCCAGGGTTAATAACTATGGAAAGATGAGCGAAAGACGTATTCCTTTCGAATTCGGAGTTATCTACGATACACCTGCTGAAAAGTTGAAGAAAATACCCGGTATGATGAAGAAGATAATAGAATCTCAAGAAAAGGTTAGGTTTGACAGAGCTCACTTTAGAGGTTTTAGTGATTCAAGCTTGGATTTTGAAGTCGTATATTACTTGGATACAGGGGATTATAATGTATTTATGGATACTCAGCAGGCTATAAATTTGGCCATGGTCGAAAGATTCAAGGAAGAGAAGATCGAATTCGCTTTCCCGACCCAGACTATTCATATCGAAAAATAATTTTCAAATAAATGACGTTAAAAAGTTATTTGATCTTGATGAGCATAGCGACCATTATGTGCTGGGGAGCTTTTGCTTTTGTCATAAACGCCGTAGATCCAACGGAAACGAATCGGATAGGATTTTTGCTTTTTTATTCGTCATTGGGTTTGGCTTTGGCCGGATCATTTTCTATTTTTGGATTTTTGATCAGGTTCAAGATCTTGAAGAGAGCCTTGGTCTTCCGGCAGGTAGCTGAAGCCTTCCGTCAATCTTTCTTAATGTCTTTGATGGTCATAGCCATTCTTATGCTTTTGTCTAGGGATATGCTGACTTGGCTGAATTTATTTTTGCTAGCTGCCGGCATTTCTTTGTTGGAGTATTTTTGGGTAAGCCGTGAAAGAGGAAAAGCTATTAGGCATAGAAATTAATTATTTAAGCCTTGCCGGCATTATTAAATATATGAAAAAAGAATTAGAAAAAATAAAGAAAGAAATACTGGATGAGTTGGAAAATATAAAAAGCGGCCAAGCTCTGGAAGACTTGGAGATAAAATTTTTGGGCCGCAAAGGAGAACTTAACAATATTTTGAAGAAAATAAAGGATCTATCTAATGATCAAAAGAAAGAGATCGGACGTTTTGCCAATCAGGTAAAGAGCGAGATAACAGAAAGGATAGAAGAGCTGAAAGGAGCTTTTGAAAAAAAAGAAGACTCTTTCGTAGATGTGACTTTGCCAGGGAAAAAGATCAAGCCGGGTAGATTGCATCCGATCACGCAGATCCAGCGCGAGCTGGAAGATATTTTTTCTTCCATGGGCTTCATGATCATGGAAGGGCCGGAGCTTGAAAGCGATTATTATAATTTTGAGGTTTTGAACATTCCTAAGGATCATCCGGCTAGAGATATGCAAGATACTTTTTTCATAGATAAGAAAGATAAGGACGGGCGCTATGATACCGTGATGAGGACGCAAGTGACATCGATACAGGTAAGAGCTATAGAAAAATACGGAGCCCCTTTGCGCTGTATAATGCCCGGAAGGGTTTTTCGAGCCGAAGATATCGATGCTTGCCACGAGCATACTTTTTATCAAATGGATGGTTTTATGGTCGGTAAAAATTTATCGGTTGCCAATATGATCACTTTAATGAAAGAGGTTTTGGCAAAGATATTCCCCGGAGAATTGAAAATGAGAACCAGGCCGGGTTATTTTCCTTTTGTCGAGCCGGGCATAGAGATAGATGTATCTTGTACTATTTGCGGTGGCCAAGGCTGTTCGGCTTGCAAGAATTCCGGCTGGCTGGAAATTTTTCCGGGAGGAATGATACATCCGAATGTTTTGAAAGCTGCCGGTCTTG
Organism: Candidatus Falkowiibacteriota bacterium; assembly: GCA_014728685.1. Lineage (GTDB taxonomy): Bacteria > Patescibacteriota > Patescibacteriia > Patescibacteriales > WJLG01 > WJLG01. The sequence continues at coordinate 10,577 of WJLG01000054.1, read as the reverse complement.
ATCCGGAAGAATACAATGGCTTTGCTTTTGACATCGGGGTCACCAGGTTGGCGATGATGAAATATGGCGTTGATAATATCAGACTTTTCAATAGCGGCGACTTGAGATTTTTGGAACAATTTTAATTTAGATATTCTTTGTATTTGATCTTTTGCGGTTTGCTTCCCGCGTTGGCGGTCAGACAAATTTCAAATTTCAAATTTCAATTTATAATATATGTATTTATCATTGAATTGGCTAAAAGACCTGGTGGACATACCAAGCTCACTTAAGCCTCGAGAACTTGGTGATAAGCTCACTATGCACACGGTCGAAATAGATAGCGTAGAAACCCAAGCGGAAAAGTTCAATAATGTTGTCATCGGAAAAGTATTGGAAGTATCGGATCATCCCAATGCCGATAGATTGCGCGTGGCTGTGGTTGATGCCGGTTTGAAGGAGGATCTTAAAATAGTCTGTGGCGCCCCTAATCTGGAAAAAGGGCAAATGGTAGCTGTTGCCTTGGTTGGAGCCCAATTGCCCAATGGATTGGTAATAGAAGAAAGAGCTGTTCGCGGAGAATTGTCGCAAGGAATGATCTGCGCCGAGGATGAGCTCGGCTTGGGGGATGATCATGCCGGGATCATGGTTTTGGAAAAAGGCGCCAAGATCGGCAAGCCGTTTTCTGAATATCTCAAGCTTGATGATGTTGCTTTCGAGGTAGATAATAAATCCATCACCAATCGCCCGGACCTTTGGGGTCATTTGGGAATGGCCAGGGAAATAGCCGCTTTTTTGGGCGTGAAGACCACTAAAAAGTTCAAAAAGATATTGGAAGCAAAGATGGAGGCCAAAGGGCCAGAAGAACTTGATGTAAAAGTGGAAGACAAAGAATTATGCCCAAGATATTCAGCAGTCAAGATAGAAGGTTTAACCGTTAAGCCTTCACCAAAGTGGATAGCTGATCGTTTGAGTGCCGCTGGCATGAGGCCGATCAATAATATAGTGGATGCCACTAATTATGTAATGCTCGAGCTGGGTCAGCCCTTGCATGCTTTTGACGCTGATCTGGTCGAAAGTATAGTCGTTCGAAAGGCCAAAAAATCGGAAAAGACGGAAACCTTGGATGGAAAGGCCAGAGAGCTCGATCCTTCTATGGTGGTCATAACCGATGGCAAAAAAACAATAGCCATCGCCGGCGTAATGGGAGGAAAGGACAGCGAGGTCAATGAGAATACCAAAGACATATTACTGGAGTCGGCTAATTTCGACCCGGTCAATATAAGAAGGACTTCTCAGAAATTAGGTCTAAGAACAGAATCCTCTATGCGTTTTGAGAAATCGATCGATCCAAATATGACTGTTATCGCCTTAGCAAGATGCTTGGAAATATTGAAAGAGACTTGTCCGAAAGCCAAGTTCACTAGCCAAGTTTTCGATGAAAGTAATTTTAAGCTTGATCAAGGGCCGATCGAATTGAATTTATCTTGGCTGGCAAAAGAGATAGGGGAGGACTTGGGAGAGAAAAAGATCGAAGAGACCCTTATTGATCTGGGCTTTGAGATAAAAAAAGACAAGGATAATTGGCAAATTTCCATACCCAGCTGGAGAGCGACCAAAGATGTCGGTATTAAAGAGGATATTGTCGAAGAGATCGTTCGAATACACGGATATGATGAGCTTAAGCCTGAAAATCCTTTGGTCCCAATGAGGTCTTCTCTGGTCAATAAAGAAAGGAAGTTAGAAGCGGATGTAAGAGATGTCTTGTCAGGAGCTTGTCATATGTCCGAAGTTTATAATTACTCTTTTACTTCGGAGGATAAACTGAAAAAACTCAACATAAGCCCTTCCGGATATATCAGATTGGCTAACCCTATCACTAATGTTCATACTCTTTTGAGGCAAAATCTTTTTTCCAATATGGTTGATAATGTCAAAACGAATCAGGCCAGATATGATGAGCTTTCTTTATTCGAGCTGGGTAAAGTTTATTTTGATACACCGGGAAACATCAACAAGTATCCGGATCAGGAAGACAATTTGCCTTTTCAAGAAACCAGGATAGGCTTGCTTGAAGCCGGTGGAAAACAAGAAGAGGTCTATCGTAAATTGAAAGGAAAATTGGAGTATCTCTGCGAGAAGCTTGGTCTAAATGTTCATTATGGAGTTTCAGAGATGATACCTGATTGGGCCGATAAGGAAACCTATGCTTCCATGATAGTTGAAGGAGAAGAAGTCGGTTTCATCTTCAAATTCGATCAGAAAACCTTAGGCGGACTGGGAGTAAAAAAAGAAACCGCTGTCGCAGAGATCTATTTACCTAAGATAATTTCTTTGGCTGAAGCCCGGGGAGATAAGAAATATCAAGAACCGCCCAAATATCCGGCAGTGGAAAGGGATTTGGCCTTTGTTGTTGACGACAAAGTGTTATATAATGATATTAAGGAAGAGATAGAGAGTTTTGATGGTCTGGTATCGAAAGTCGAGCTGTTCGATGTTTATCAAGGCGGTCAGCTGGGAAGCGGTTTGAAGAGTTTGGCCTTCCATATAGAGTATAGAGATTCGCAAAGGACATTGGAGTCAAAAGAGGTTGATGATCTGCAGAAAAAACTATCCAAAAGCCTGCAAGATAAGTTCGATGCCAAAATAAGAGATTTTTAATTTTAAGATAATGGTAGTTTTAAAAAGAATAAAGATCCTGTCTTTAGCAAAAATAGCATTCTTCATTTATGCCTGTATTGGTTTCTTAGTGTCTTTTTTCATTTTTTCTTATTATATTTCAGAAGATATTTTTTGGGGGCAAGCGGGAAGATCGGTAGTAGTTTTCATTATTATGAACTTGTTGACAGCCATTGTTGCCAGCTTATTGGTCTCTTTGGCCGTCGGTGCCGTTGGCTTCGTCTTCGGAATAATGGGAGCATATTTGTATAATTTTTTCTCTGCCAGAGCCGGTGGGTTCATTTTTGAGATCGAGGAGGTGAACGAAAAGAAAAAGACCGAGAAAAAGAAAGAAGTTTTTATCAAGGACATAGTTATAAAAAAAGAAAAGAAAAAAAGCAATTAATATTTAATCAAAATATATGCTGGAAACAAGCGCTGATCTTTTAAAGGTCGTATTGGCCGCCTCTGTCGGCTTATTTACTCTATTTCTTTGCTGGGGGATGTTTTATATAATTATGTCAGCCAGGAATATCATGGCGATCACCAAGGAGGCCAGAAGCCTTTTTCAAAAAGTAGACGATGTTTTGGAAGCCATCAAGGATAAGATACACTCCAGCGCTTCGTATTTGGTGGTGATCGGCGAAGCGGTCAAAAGAATATTGGGTTTTATGAAAGATAATGAAGGCAAGATCCGTTTTCCGAAATTTGGAAAAAAGAAAGATAAGAAAAAATCCAAGAAGGAGCAGGAAGAAAAGGAAGAGGAAGAAGATGATGTCTGGTAAATAAAATATCAAAAAAATATCCGGTTAAAACCGGATATTTTTTTATTCTTTTTTATCTGATTCTTTTTTGTACTTACATCCTTTTTTAGAGCATTTGACCCCTCCCTTTTTGTCTTCTATCAAAAGTGATCCGCAGTCCGGACATTTTTCTCCGGTCGGTTTACCCCAAAAGGCTGTTTTGCAATCAGGGTATTGATTGCAGGCATAGAATAGGCCGCGCCTACTTTTTTTTGCTGTGATCTCTCCTTTGCCGCAGACCGGGCACTTGACTCCGGTCGAACTGTTGTGATTTTCAGCAATGGATTTTATATTTCTACACTTAGGAAATCCCGAGCAGGCTAAGAACGGTCCATAGCGTCCGTTTTTGATCACCATTTTTTCACCGCATTTTTCACAAACTTGTCCCTCGTATTTTTTTTCCAATTTTTCCAGGTTCTCGCTTTTTTCCTTTTCTTCGACTTGGCCGTTCTCATCCAAGGATTTTACATTTTTGCATTCTGGAAATCCCGAGCAGGCCAAGAATTTTCCATAACGGCCGGTTTTGATGACCATCGGCTTTCCGCATTTATCGCAGACCTCGTCTGTTTCCTCGACCGGCATAATGTCGTCTTTCTTGACTTCTTTCTGTTTCTTTTCCAAATTCTTATGAAAAGGCTCATAAAAATTTTTTATTATCGGCTGCCATTCTTTCTTGCCTTCGGAAATAAGGTCAAGGTCATCTTCCATTTCAGCTGTAAAATCAAGATCGACTATTTCCGAGAAATGTTTTGTCAAAAGATCATTGACCACCATGGCGATCTCCGTAGGCTTTAATTTTTTATTTTCATCTCTTTCTACATAATTTCTAGCTGTAATGGTAGCTATGGTCGGAGCATAGGTGGAAGGTCGGCCAATGCCATGTTTTTCCAGTTCTTTTACCAGCCCGGCGTCTGAATATCTGGCTGGCGGTTTGGTGAAATGCTGTTCTTTTTTGATCTCTTTAAGATCCAGTTTATCGTCTTTTTTCACTTCCGGCAATTGCAGTTCGGTGCTTTTTTCCGGATATACCTTCAGGTATCCATCGAATTCCAATATTTGGCCGTTGGCTCGGAATTGATAATCCGTGCCTTCGGCATTTATATCAATGGTGGTAGCGTCTATTATCGCTTCCGGCATTTGGCTGGCTAAAGCTCTTTGCCAGATCAATTTATAGAGTTTGAATTGATTGCTATTGAGCGAGCCTTTTAGGGATTCCGGTGAGCGCATGACTTCGGTCGGCCTAATAGCTTCATGGGCTTCTTGAGCGCCTTTGCTTTTGGTCTTGAAGCGTCTGGCTTTGCCGGTAGTGTATTTTTTATCAAAATTATTTTTTAGATATTCTTGAGCATCATCTAGGAATTTCTGGGATAAATTCATTGAATCGGTTCTCATATATGTGATCAAACCTTGAGAGTCTTCGCCTTTTATCTCTATACCTTCGTAAAGCTGTTGAGCGATCATCATGGTCTGTTTGGCGGAAAATCCCAGCCAGCGATTGGCGGTTTGCTGCAAAGTTGAGGTTATGAAAGGTCCGGGAGGATTTTTTTTGCCTTTTTTCTTTTCAATACTATCGACCACATAAGCCGCTTTCTCCAGTGATTTCAATATGTCTTGAGCCTGTTTTTCGTTTTTGATATCCATCTTGCCGATGGTCTTGTCTTTTATTTTGTTCAGACGAGCGGAAAATCCTTTTTTCTCCTCAGTTTCCAGATCAGCCGATATATCCCAATATTCTTCAGGCTTGAATTTCTCTATTTCTCTTTCTCTTTCCACTATCATTCTTACGGCCACTGATTGTACGCGTCCGGCTGACAACCCGCGGGCCACCTTTTTCCAAAGAAAAGGGGAGAGCTCATAGCCGACCAGGCGGTCAAGCACTCTTCTGGCTTGCTGGGCATCCACCATCTTTTCATCAAGGCCCTGGGGTTCTTTTAAGGCTTCAGTGATGGCATTTTTGGTTATTTCATGAAAGACTATCCTTTTTCTTTTGCTTTCCGGGATATCCAAAGCTTTGACCAAATGCCAAGCAATGGCTTCTCCTTCCCGGTCTTCATCAGTAGCCAATATCACCTTGTCCGCTTCCTTGCTTAATTTTTTCAGCTTGTTGACGGCTTTTCGGCTTTTGGCGGGAATGATATAATGAGGGGCGAAATTATTCTCAATATCAATACCCATTTCGCTTTTAGGCAGATCTCGAATATGGCCGAATGAAGATTCGACTTGATAATCCTTGCCCAGGAATTTACTGATCGTTTTTGCTTTGGTCGGGGACTCGACGATTATTAGGTCCATTTGACATTTAAAATGCAACATATAATGCAGTTGAGGATATGTTGCATAAGCTTATATAATAATGTATCGGTTATTACCGGTATTTTTTATGATATTTTTTATCTCCAATATACTTAGTGTACTATTTATAGTTTTTGTGTCAAGTTTTGTCAAATAGGCTAATTCATCTATGATGGCCGGCCCGGCCTGCAATTGTTCGATTATTTTTTTCTCGTTTTCACTCAGATCATTGTCGATGACGTTTTTTTTATGACTAATTTCTATCTTCAGTGTTTCCATAATATCCGAAGCTTTTATGGCCGGAGTAGCGCCTTTTCTGATCAATTCGTTGGGTCCGCGGGAATTTATGGCATTGATGTTTCCCGGAACTGCAAAGACCTCTCTTCCTTGTTCAAGAGCAAAGTCAGCGGTAATGAGCGAACCGGATCTTTCTCGAGCCTCGACCACCAGCACTCCCAGGGATAAGCCGGAAATTATTCGATTTCTCTGCGGGAAGTTATATTTGAAGGCCGGGGTATCAAGCGGAAACTCGGAAATTATGCCTCCTCCTGCCGAAATTATCCTTTCGGCCAGACCGAAATTCCTTTCAGGATAGATGTTGTCTATCCCGGACCCAAGTACGGCAATGGTTTTTGCGCCGGTTTCCAAGGCTTTTTCATGAGCTAAAGAATCTATGCCGATAGCCAGTCCGCTCACTATAGAAAATCCTTGGCGGCCGAGTTCAGCTACTAGTGTATCAATGACCTCCTGTCCATAAGTGGAGTATTTTCTAGCCCCGACAACTGCTAAGGGCGGATCAGAGATATCAATATTCCCTCGGTAATATATTACCAAAGGCGGGTCGTATATTTTTTCCAACCGGGGCGGATAACCGGTTTCTCCTTTGACCGCAATGTTTATTTTTTGTCTTTGCAGGCGATCTACGAGCAGGTCTGGATCGATGGTTTTCCTGAATTTCAAATATTCATCGATCAACTCTTCTTCTATGCCGGCCCTTTTTAGATCCGAGGCGCCGGCTATGAAGGCTTCTTTCCAGGAAGGAAAAAAGCAGGCTATTTTTTCCATTTTTTTAGGACCGAATTTATAGAATTGATCTACGGCCACCAAGTATTTGATGTCGTCCATACTTAAATTATTTTTCTTAATATTAAGAAAAATTAAGCTTATTGACTTAAAAAAAATATTATGATAAGGTGTCCTATCAAAGCTCAGATAGAAGATAGTGTCCAAATTACTACTTGCTTTTCCTCTATTGTAAATATATTCCTCCTTGTATATTTATAAAGAGAGAAGCAGGTAGTAATTTGGCCATTATTATTATCAGGGACATTTGATAATAATATACAAAATCCTGCACAAGCAGCTTGTCTAAGGTTAAAATCTACCCTCCTGATTTTGCCTAAACCATAGCTTCTTGCGCAGGATTTTGTATCAAATAAAACGCCCCCTAAAAGGGCGGTTTTTATTTGCTTAATGCTATATCTTTGATAGTTTCTTCGAGTATTTTCTTTTCTTGAGAGTCGAATTTTGACAATACCAATTTAGGGATTGGTATTCTCTTTTTATCTTCATTATAGATGCCGATCCTTATTCTCTTGAAGTTCTTGGTTTTGAGATGTCTTATTATCGATTCGACTCCGCGATGGCCGGCGCTTCTGGAATCAGTGGATAGTTTATATTTTCCCAAAGGGAGGTCTATATCGTCGTGTGCCACTGTCAGTATTTCCGAAAGGTCGGCATCCTTGGTTTTGAATATGCCTAGGCTTTTTGGTACCAATTTATAATAAGACAAAACAGCCGCCACGGATCTGCCGGATTCATTCATATAGGTTTGCGGTTTTATGTATATGGTATCGCCATCTTTGGCGATAAGAGCCTTGAGCTTTTTGTTGTCTTCGAATTCCAAGCCTTTTTCACGAGCCAGAAGATCAAGATAAATAAAACCGGCGTTGTGCTTGGTGTTTTTATATTTTTCGCCCGGATTTCCCAGGCCGACAATGATCTTCATATTTTTTATCCGGCTTTTCCGTGTATCTTGGGATTGTTGGCCACGTTTATCTTTATCGGGCTGCCCAAGAAACCGAATTTTTCCCTTAATTGATTTTTAATGAAGCGGACATAGGAATTGTCCAAATTATCGCGGGAACCGATCCTGACTTTGAATTTCGGGGGATTTGTTCCGGTCTGTAAGAGTTCGTATATTCTCGGTTTTTTTATACCTTTACCTTTAGTCGGCTTATGTATTTTGACTATTTTGTTCAAGAATCTGTTAAGCTGGGAATTACCGAGTTCGATCTTCCTTTGCTCATCGAGCATTATGACCATATCCATTATTTGGCTCACCTTGGATCCGGTAAGGGCGGAAGCGAATTGTATGGGCGCCCAAGTGGCAAAAGGCAATTTGCCGTAAATATAGTCTTTATATTTTTTAGTGTTTTTTTCCGGTATCTTATCCCATTTATTGGCTATGATCATCAAGCTTTTTCCGGACTTGGTGATCTCTTCGACCAGCCTGGCGTCTTGATGAGTGATATTTTGGCTGATGTCCAGGACCAAAAGCGCGATATTCGATCTTCGAAGGCTTTTCAAGCTCATTTCTATGCCGAATTTTTCCAAACCTTTGCTTTGCTTGCCCTTTTTGCTGATACCGGCAGTATCAATAAAAGTTATGATCTTATCTTTATAAGATAATTCCATGTCATTTGGTTCTCTGGTGGTATGGGGCATATCGCTTACGATCACTTTTTCACTGCCCAGTAATTTGTTGAACAAAGATGATTTGCCCACATTCGGTTTGCCCAATATGCAAACAGGGATATTTTCCTTTTCTTCTTGTTTTTTTGACTGGCGGGAAAAGGCTTTGGCCTTTTTCAAGTATTTAATGACCTCATCCAAAAGATCTCCGGTGCCTTTTCCAGTGGCGGCTGATATCATTTGCGGCTCTCCCAGCCCCAGTTTATTGAATTCGGCCGTATCATAGGATATTTTTTGAGCATCAACCTTATTGGCGGTAAGCATAATCTTTTTTCTATCCTTGGCCGGTATGATCCTCTTTAAAAGTTCAGCCATTTCCTTGTCCTGCGGCAGTAAGCCGGTTTTGGAATCTACCAAAAAAAGTATCAGATCAGCTTTGGAAATATAGGAAATAGCTTGTTTCTGCACTTTTAAATTGACCAAGCTTTCTTTGCCTTTTTCATCCTTTAAAAGCTGTTTTAATTTTTTTTGGCTGGCATTTTGGATATCATCCATGATCCCTCCGGTATCAATGATCTCGAATTTTTTCCCCAGCCATTCGACTTGTCCGACATTGCTGTCTCTGGTTGTGCCGGCTATATTGGAAACAAGAGCTTTTTTCTTTTCAGTAAGAGTATTGAAGAGAGTTGATTTGCCGACATTGGTTCTGCCGAAAACCACTACCAATGGTAATTTTTTTTCATTCATATCATTATGTATTTTGAAATGTAAGCGAGCTTATCTTTCCGGATTTTCCATGCCGGATTGCGTAGAATCGGCATCTCGTCCGATTATCAGGATGAAGTCCGGTTTTTGAGGCGCTTGTTCATCGTTTAAGTCTTTTTCAATGTCCTGCTTGAGCCATTCCGGAACTTCAAAAGAGACGCTGGCTCCGGTTTTTTCTTTAAGTACTTTGAGAGAATTTATTTTTTCTCCAAAAGTGAGATCATATATTATCGATTTTTCAAAATTTTTCAAGCTTGAATTGCCGATACGTATGACATCAAAGCCGTATTTTTCCAGATCGACCGCCTGGCGGCTGGCCAGTCCGTTTATCCAAGTTCCATTCCTGATCTCTAAAGTGGAATTTTCAACTTTGACCTCTTGTTTTTTCTCCAGCGGAGCGTCTTCAAAGATATTGTGCACCAAGTATTTTATTTCTTCAAAATCTCCGTTCTTGGGTAGGAGAACATAAGCTCCTTGCTCGTTGATGGTATTGTAGAGAAGACCGTTGGCGCTATTATCCAGGACTTTCGTCGAGATGCTTTCTTTCTCAACATCTTTGAAGTCCTTCCATATCTTTATCATTTCCCAGATCTTCAGATTGGTACTTAAGTGTTCTTTTAATTCCCCGATGATGCCGGTCAGTATTTGCGGCTTGAGAAGATAGTTGGTGGAAAGAAGTTTCTCCTTGGCAGCCGTGATGATCTTCTGCTGTCTTTTGGCTCGGGCAAAGTCCGAACCCTCGATGCCGGCTGCGTGTCGTGAACGGGCGAATTTCAAAGCCAGCTCGCCGTCCATTTCTTGAATTCCTTTTTCAACATAAAGATGTTCGAACCTGGCTTCGTAGTCCGGGTTATCTTCTTGGCCCATGATCGGATAACTGGGATCGCTTAGGGTGTTCTCGACCTCGACTTCCAGTCCGCCCAACTCGTCCACTATATTAACAAAACCTTGAAAATCCACTCGAACATAATAATCTATGGGTATTTCCAAGAGATCGGACAGGGCTTGAGATATGGCTATTCCGCCCGAATCTTCTTCTTTGAACTCAGCAAAGGCGTTGATATTGTTGATCTTGGTCCAATTACCGCTTTCCACCGGAATGCTTAGGTCTCTAGGGATTGATAATAAAGAAACTTTTTTTTCCGAGACTTTCAAACTCGCGAGCATGATAGTGTCAGTAAGATATCCTCCTTGATGTTTTTTGCCGCCCATGCCCAAAAGCAGGATATTTATCCGGTCATTGTCCTCTCCTTTAAGGTCTTTGTCAGAGCTTTCCACCAATTGTTTTATATGTCCGATAAAAGGTATTTTGTAGAATATCGAATCAGCTTGATCCGAAGACATCGTCATATTGGAGAACAAGACAAAACCAACGACTGAAAAGAT
>WJLG01000053.1 GCA_014728685.1 Candidatus Falkowiibacteriota bacterium | reverse complement strand
GTAAATATTCCGGTCAAGATGGATGATGGTTTGATCCGTTTTTTCAAAGGCTACCGCGTTCAGCATTCAGATGTTCGCGGACCTTTCAAGGGCGGTATCCGTTTTCATCCCAAGGTCGATTTGGGAGAGGTCAAGTCTTTGGCATTTTGGATGAGCTTGAAAAGCTCTTTGCTCGATATTCCTTTTGGAGGCGGCAAGGGCGGTATCCAGTTGAACCCGAAAGAATTGAGCCAAAACGAATTAGAAACACTGACCAGGTCTTACGTCAGACTTATTCATCAAAATATAGGACCGCATACCGACGTGCCGGCACCTGATGTTTATACCAATCCGCAGATCATGGCTTGGATCATGGATGAATATTCCAAGATCACCGGACACAATGAACCGGCCGTGGTCACCGGCAAGCCGGTCGAGATCGGCGGGTCATTAGGCAGGGATATTGCTACCGGCCAGGGAGCTTTTTTTACTCTTGAAAACATCAGCCGGAAATTAGGATTGGAGAAGAACAAGATCAAAATTGCCGTCAATGGATTTGGCAATGCCGGATCGAATTTTGCGAAGATCGCGGCCGCGGCCGGCTACAAGATCGTTGCCGTAAGCGATTCCAAGGGAGGCGTGTATGATGAAAACGGCTTGAACATCGAAGAGGTTATTGAACATAAGAAGGTGAATGGAAGCTTGAAAGATCTTCCAAAAGCGAAAAATATCAGCAACGAAGAGCTTTTGGCCTTGCCGGTCGAGGTCTTAGTGCCGGCAGCCTTGGAAGGAGTGATAAACGAAAACAATTGCAAAAATATAAAAGCGCAAGTGATCTTGGAGGTGGCCAACGGACCGGTCACTTCGGAAGCGGATAGCTATTTGGTTAAGAAAGGCGCGGTGATAGTACCGGATATCTTGGCCAATGCTGGCGGTGTGGTTGTTTCTTATTTTGAGTGGGTGCAGAACATCAGGCATTATTATTGGGATAAGGAAAAAGTCGAGCAAAGGCTATATGAGAAGATCAATAAAGCCAGTGATGAAGTTTGGGAGAAAAAGGAAAAATACTCCTGCGACTTAAGGACAGCGGCATACATGATCGCGATCGAAAGGATCAGAAAGGCGATCGAGTATCGCGGAGCCTGATCCTATCAAGAGTTTTAGAATTTAAATTCAGATATATAAAATAAAACCCCGGAAAACCTAAGTTTTTCGGGGTTTGTTGATCGGAGCCATGCATCATTTAACATTTAAGGCTTTTTACTGTATCCTATAAAACATGAACGAACACAAAGAAAAATTATTGGAATTATTGAATATCCATTATGGATTCAAAGATTTTCGTCCGGGCCAGGCTGAGGCGATCGATTCCGTGCTGTCCGGCAAGGATACTTTGGTGGTGATGCCAACCGGAGGCGGAAAATCTTTGATTTATCAATTGCCGGCCCTGGTTATGGATGGAGTTACTATTGTGATCTCACCTTTGATCGCTTTGATGAAAGACCAAGTTGATTCTTTGGCTAGAGTCGGCATCCCGGCTACATTCATAAATTCATCAATAAGCCCGGATCAAGCTAAAGAAAGACTCAATAGTATCAAACAAGGCGAGATCAAGCTTTTGTATATCGCTCCGGAAAGATTTTATAATCAAGAATTCGTTAACTCTCTTTCAGAAATGAAAGTTTCTCTATTTGCCATCGATGAAGCGCATTGCATCTCCCAATGGGGGCATGATTTCCGCCCCAGCTACCTGAGACTCAAGAGCGCCATTGAGTTGGCCGGCCGGCCGCCGGTCATCGCTCTGACCGCTACTGCTACCCCGGAAGTCAAAGAAGACATCATCAAACAATTGGAATTGAAAGAGCCCAACAGGATCATCAAGGGCTTTGCCCGGCCCAACTTGCAGTTTGCGGCCGTGCGTGCGGTAGATAGGCAAAAGATGGACTTTATATTAAATACTGTCGAGTCGAATCCGGAATACTGCGGGATCGTTTACACCGGCACTCGCTCCAAAGCGGATGAGATCGCTCAGGCTTTATTGGATAGAGATATCGAAGCAGTCGCTTATCATGCCGGCATGGATCCGGAATCCAGGCGCTGGGTGCAGGAAAGTTTTTTGAAAGGCAAGACCAAGGTGATAGTGGCGACCAATGCTTTCGGCCTGGGCATTGATAAACCGGACATAAGATTCGTGATCCATCATGATTTACCTGGTACGCTCGAGGCTTATTACCAAGAAGCCGGACGCGCCGGACGCGACGGCCAGCCGTCTTTTTGCATCTTATTCCATTCTTCCAAAGACAGGTATCTGCAGGAATTTTTCATAAAAGGAGACAACCCGCCGCCGGAGACCATCTTGGAAATATATGATACGCTTGCTTCACAGGAAAGAGATCTGCTCATGACCACCTATTCCGAGCTGTCCGAATATTTGAGCGATGATGTTCCGGATATGGCTATCGGTACGGCTTTGAAGATTCTGGAAAGAGAAGGCTATGTCCAAAGAACAAGCGAAAAGGTTAGCAATGCCTATATTCGATTGAACGACTCTTTGGATAATGTTTTGGCAAGCATAAGCAAGAAGGCCAAAAGACAGCTTGAGGTCCTAGCCAAGCTGACCGATAGATACTTGGCTGAATTGCAAGCCGGAAGTGAATTCAATTTGGAAGAATTAGCTGGTATAATAGAAGAAAACCGAGAAGCCTTGGTAAGGGTTTTGAATGCGCTTAAAAAAGCCGATCTGATAGAGTATAATCCGCCCAAAAGAGGGACAGAGATCAGGATCCTTAAAAGAGTGCCTGTAAGCGAGGTGGGGCTGGACTTCAAGGCTTTGCGCAAAAAGGCCGACCGAGCCTATAGTAAGCTGGATGAAATAGAAAATTATGTTTTTTCTCCGGAGTGCCGGCATAAATTTATTTTAGATTATTTCGGAGACCCCGAGGCTCGAGCTTGCGGGCGCTGCGACAATTGTTTGACCGGAGGCCGGACCCTCTCCAGCCAAGAAAGACGGCCAAAGAAAAAAGAATATAAGAAAAGCGCTTTTGCAAAAAAGAAGGATGAAGAGTACAAGGTAGGAGAGAAGAAAAACATATTGAATACCAGGCTGACCCAGCTCGAGACCCTGGAGCTTTACAACCAGGGGAAATCCTTAGAGGAGATCGCTTCTGAAAGAGGCCTGACCCAAAGCACTATCGTCGAGCATATTTGTTTTTTGGTGGATAAGAAATTGATAAATGACGCTGATAAATTGGTGGAGGCGGATAAAAGAAAAAAAATAGAAAAGATGATAAAAAAGATCGGCGCTGAAAAACTCAAGCCGATAAAAGAGGCTTTGGGCGATGATTTCAGCTACGATGAGATCAAGATCGTAAGAGCCTTGATCTGATGAACTATGGACAAAAACACTCAAAAAAAATTATTAGGACTGGTAGATAAGAATTATGAGAAAATAGCCGAAGGTTTTGCTGAAACGCGCGGCAAGCCTTTGTGGCGCGAGATCACTCATTTGATGGATGAGATCGAAGAAGGCTCGTCGCTTTTGGATGTTGGCTGCGGAAGCGGACGGCTTTTAAGAGCTTTTAAGAACAAAGAGATCAAGTATTTGGGCGTAGACAGCAGTCAAGAGCTGATCGGCATAGCCAAAAAGGAATATCCGGATCAGAGATTTTTACCGGGCAACATCCTTCACTTGGGCGAGCTTTCTGAATATGATTTCGACTATGTGGTATCGATCGCGGTCATCCATCATCTTCCGGGCGAAGATCTGCGCGTGCAAGCCTTGAAGCAGCTCAAGAACAAGATCAAACCGGATGGACGCATTATAATTACCGCCTGGAATTTATGGAGCCAGAAGAAATATCGCAAACTGATCTGGAAATTTTTTCTTTTGAAGCTTTTTGGCCGGAATAAGATGGATTTCGGCGACATTCTTTTTGATTGGCGCAAGGATAAAGACATTTTTTTAAGCCAGCGTTATTACCACGCTTTTACAAAAGCGGAACTTAAAAAGATCGTTAAAAAAGCCGGGTTGAAGATAGATGAATACAAGAAAGATAAGTATAATTATTATTTGGTATTGAAAAAGTTTTAAGACTATGAGTTGGATCTTATTAATGTTTATTGCTTCTTTTGTGTGGGGGGTTAGTTGTTTTTTGGATAAATATTTAGTTTGTCGTTTCTGT
>WJLG01000052.1 GCA_014728685.1 Candidatus Falkowiibacteriota bacterium | reverse complement strand
ATCAAATTCGATCTCAATATTTTTTCCTTGGTTTGGTTTTAGTTCATTCATAGTTTTAAAATTATTGGCGGAGAGGGCGGGATTCGAACCCGCGGTGCCCGTGAAGGCACAACGCTTTTCGAGAGCGTCCTATTCAACCACTCTAGCACCTCTCCTATTACAAAACATAACACTTTGTCATCCTGAGCGTTAGCGAAAGATCTATTCGCATAACGTGGATCAAATGAATTCGACCTTCAGACTAATTTGAGAACGCATAAAAAATATCAAATATCGGTCTCTACATATTACTCATTAAATCCTTTTTTTCCTTTTCAGTCAAATATGCCCACTTCCCTTCGGAAAGACCGCTTAATTCCAAGGTGTTTATTCTGATCCTTTTAAGGTCTTCAATGCCCAAACCGAACTTTTCAAACATCCGCCTGATCTGCCTTTTTTTGCCTTGGCAAAGGATCACCCTGAATCTCCCGGTTCCCAGATATTCGATCTTTTCCATTTTAACCATGCCTATTTCTTCGACATCAAAACCGCGGCGGCAGGACGCTATCATCTTTTTGATATCAAAATCCTTGTAAAGGCCCTCAGCCTTTAACAAGTATTCTTTCTCATGTCCATATCTGGGATGGGTCATCCTTTCGGCCATATCGCCGTCATTGGTCAAAAGCAAAAGACCGCGGGAATTCTTATCCAGCCTTCCGACCACAAACAATCTTGCTTCCATGTCGATCAGATCGAATACATTCTTCTCTTGCCTGAATTTGCGATTAGTACAAGTATAGCCGGCCGGCTTATTTAACTTTACATAGATCTTTTCTTTTTTGTTCCTAATCTCTTCCTTGCCTACCTTCACTTTATCATCCTCATCCACTCTCATTCCTAAAGATGCTTTCTCTCCATTCACAAAAACCTTACCTTGTCTGATAAGCTCTTCAGCCTTGCGTCTTGAACAATAGCCGGATGATGAGATGAATTTTTGCAAAACTTCTTTCATTTTATTCTATAACTTATTCTATAACCTCCACTTTTTTACGATTTTTCAATTGATCCAGCCTGATCTCTATCAAGCCTGTTAAAGCGATAATGGTCCAAAAAATGATCGCGAGATCGTTCTTGAAATACGGCACATCGACCAAGCCGTGGATCAGCATAGTGATCAGAGCCCCAATGATCCCAAGCGAAACGTAGGGACATATTTCGTCTTTTGGATAATTCTTTATCCTATAGATGAAATCGTTAAACAATATATACAAAGCCTTGATAAATAACCATAGAAAGACCAAGGCTCCGGCCAAGCCGAGCTCTGTCCAAAAATTGAGAATAATGTTATGCGGATAAAGATATATCTCGACCGGCTGCCAAGCCTTAGTTCGATATTCGGCATTAAAGACCGTGTGGCGGTGAAAATCCGGATCACTGCCATCATCATAAAAAATTCCATCTGAATGGTAAGGCAATATCGCTTGCTGGTAACCGGCCAAGCCGCTGCCTTGGACCATCCGCCCATCAGTAAGCATTTCCCAAGTTTCCTGCCATTGCTGTCTTCTTATCTGCCCGGAAAGATCCATTAAGGTGGTTTTTTTAAAAGCATACTCTCGGATCGGCTGAACAAAAGACACCAACAAAACGACTGCTAAAACAAAACCGATCGTTATCCGTCTGGATATTCTATCCGCAAATAAACCGAAGATCAATAAAGCGGCCAGTACGCCTATCAAAGCGCCTTCGGAACCGGCAAAATAGATCGCAGATAAGGAAAACAAAATCGTCAAAGAGAAGAAGATATTCTCATAAACGCGCTTGGGATTGCAGTTCTTATAAAAATATCCCAGAATCAGCATAACTATCGGAGCTAAATAAAGGCCGACCGCGTTGGGATAACCGAAAAAAGAAACGACCCGGCGAGTGGCGGCATCCGCCCAGAATTGATTGCTGATACCGATACCGGTTATCTTTTGAATAATGGCGTAAGCTGAAACCACAAAAGCGCTTATGCTCAATGAAAATATTATCTTTCGAAAACCTTTTTTGTCCTGAAAAATATTGAGTATCAAAATAAAGAATAATAAAGGCTCGAAAAAATAAGCCTTCCAGATGCCCAGGGCCGGAAAGGAAAATCCGGCGATCACAACTGCCAACAAAGACACCACAGCCACTATAATTACGGAAAAACCAAACGGATAAGCCTTTCTTTTTTTGATATTTTTGAAATATTCCTTAAGGCCATATTTTCCTTTAATGAAATCTTTGAACTTGGTGGCCGAGAATAGCCAAACAAAAAAGGAGATCAACACCATCCCCTCCAAGACCGTAAATGGAACTCCCAAGATTCTAAAACGCCATAAGTAAAGAGGCAGGGCCATCAATATGAACATCACAGCCCAATCCAGCCTTCTTCTGGCTATCAAAAGATAAATGGCAAAAAATAAAATGATAAAAAAATAATTCATATATTTAAATTAATGATGAAAATCTAGCCGATGTTGGTAGCAAGCATATATAACCCGAGGCAGACCAATAAGGCTCCCAGTGTCTTCTGCAGCAAGACACTGGCTCCCCATTCCTCTTCTATTACTTTGGGGTATCTGGAAGATAAGATAAAAACTATAAAGAACAAAAATACATACTGGATGCCTTGTAGAGAATTTATCAAAGCGACATTGCCCAAGCTGATGGCCCTATTTAAAAGGATGAAGGCCACGGCCGCCATTAAGCGGATAAAGAAAAAGAAAAAAATGCTTAAAGCCGTCTTTTTCACCTTTCTCTTTCGTCTGGTCTTTTTGATTATCTTTCTCCGCCAATCAGGCACAGCCAAGATCAACAAAGCGCCCAAGAAAGACCCCATGCGCGACCAAACAAAACCGCCGATAAAAGGCTGGGTGTTGTAAACATATTTGATCAAGACATAATAAGCGGCGAAAAATAGAGCGGAAACCAGGGAATTCATGATCAAGCGCCGGGTCGGATTATATTCGGCCTTTATTTTTCCGAAAGTCGATCCAAAAATATTTTTAACCCTTTCACCAATCGCTTTCATCTCATAGAATTTAGTGTGTTTGACCGAGATCAATATTCCGCCGATCACTAAAATGATAAAGGCCAAAAACTGCCTTTCAGATAAAGTCTCTCCCAAAAATATAAAAGAAAGCAAAAAGCTGAAGACCGGAACCAAGGCGCCGACTATCGGAACCACTCTGGTGGCTTCGGATTGGTGCAGAGCTTTATACCAAAATACCAAAGTTGCCAAAAAAAGCAAGCCGGCAGCCAGATCCAAGGCCAATCCGCGCGCGTCAGGCATCCAAGGGTCGATAGCCAAGATAACGATATTCAAAAAACTCCAAACCGAAACATAAAAAGCATACACTATGGATGAGTGTATCTTTTTTGATAAAAGGAATTTATCAGCTACATAAACTCCGGCATTAATAAAGTAGGCGGTAACCGCTATAGAAAGCCACATCGTCGATAATCTGATATTTGGAATATAAAATTTGAAAAGTGGTAATAAAATTCTTCAAATATTCAATCCCAAATCATCATTAAATTTCCAAACTGTTATTTTTACAAATTTTGGAATATGCTTTTGCGCTGGGGCGAGGTTCTCTTTCAAAGGTTTCGCGATCGACCTTGAAGAGTCCGAATTTCGGCGCCCAGCCTTCGGCCCATTCGAAATTATCAAGCAAAGACCAGTGAAAATAACCTTTAATATCTATTCCTTCCTCGATCGCTTTATGTACATAATACAAATGGTCATTGATAAAATCTTTTCTGTGTTTATCCTTGGCATCGGCTAAGCCGTTTTCCAAGACAATGATCGGCTTATTGAACTTCTTTAAACTTTTCAGCGCATGATAAATGCCTTTCGGGTATATTTCCCAGCCAAGATCATTGACCTTCTTGTTCTTATTCTTGATAAAAGGAGGGTGCCAAACCATTCTATTATGGAAATAATAATCAACTCCGATATAATCAAGCTCCTTTTCTATCTTTTCTAAAAATAAAGTATTGTAAAAATAATTAAAGATAATTGCCAAAAAAGATTCGATCGGATTCCATCTACAAGCCGGTTCGAAATCATTGGTCAGCTTGGTAATGCTAACTCGGGCGTTTTTAT
>WJLG01000051.1 GCA_014728685.1 Candidatus Falkowiibacteriota bacterium | reverse complement strand
GAATATACGCTTTATTCGGCTATGCCCGGGCATCGGGATGCCGGTGCTGAAAGCGTGATGATAGTGGAATAACGCCTGACAAACTGCAAAGAGTAAATATCAAATTGAATATTTCTTTTTGTCATCCAGAAGCGATAGCGAAGGATCTGTTCGTATAACGCATAACAAACTGCAAATATCAAATTGCAAAGAGCAAATACTAATCATATACGAATAGATACTAATCTAACGAATGTATCATTTAGCATAATATAAAATTCAACACGATTTTGAGAACTAATAATATGCTAAGCGGCTTCCTTGATTTTATTCAAAAATTAGATTAAAATACAGATATAGCAAGCTGTATTTGTTTGTATTTTTTGTATTTAATGTTTGCATAATTTTTTCAAATTTCAAATGGTAAGCCCTTATTTGACCAAAAAGAAAGAAGAATCGCTTTCCTTGGAGCATAGCATCCGCAAGCTTTTTCAGGTTATCTATAAAGAACAGCATAAAGAGGAAAAAGTGAACGAGGATGAAGCGCGCATCAAAGTCTCGGATCTGATATCCAAGATGGCTTTTTATTATGAAAAGATCCGCAATGCAGTCGACTACAATGAAGAGCATTTGCACAGAAAAGACGCGATCCTAAGGATACTTAAAAGACAGATAGTCATTGAAGGCCTGGTCAAAGAAAATAAGAATGAAGAATTGGCTTCAAGTTTGTTGGTGGAGCTGATCAGAGCCGGCTATCTGCCGAACAATAGAGTGCCGGAATCAAAAATAGATGAAGTGGCCGAAGTGATCGAGAAACATATACGCTTGAGAAATTCGATCTTGCCTAAGTTTGGTGGTATCGGAGATATCTCACGCCAAGTCGAGAAAGTGATAACCAAAGAAAAGAGGGAAATAGGCGGTTGGCTTTTGGGCTTAATGGCATCGGAGATCGAAAGCATATTGGAAAAAGATAAGGTCAAAGAAATAGTTGTCAGCAATATGTATGAGTATCTGGTCGATAACATCAAGCTGCCCACTAATTTCTCGGAATATGAAAAGGATAGGGAATTACAGGTGTATCTGGCCATTTTTCGCAATTACATGAAGTTCGATCGGGATATGCTCGCTTTTATAGTTTTCAAATATTATCATGCTGAATGGTGGATGCCTAAAGATAACGACATTTCCGCTATCGCTCAGAATATAAATGTTTTGCGCAAGGCTATCGATCATCAATTGGACCACCCGTTGGCCAAACAGCTTAATAAGCATATTGGACGTTATACTATTTATTATCAGGTTTTAGTGGATATGATATCTGAAGATCCAGCTAAACTTTATGAGACTATCAAGATCAAGCCGGATAAATTCCCGGCACTGGTAAGAGGTGCTTTTACTAAAAGATACGAAGCGGCTCGAAAAAAACTATGGCGGGCCGGTATGAATAGCATATTTTATATATTGGTCGCTAAAATAATTTTTGCCATAGCTTTAGAATTTCCAGTCATGAATTTTATTGGAAAGAATTGGAATGCAATGTCGCAAGCTGTGAATATATTATTTCCGCCTCTTTTTTTGTTTTTTGTGATAATTTTCACGAGAGTTTCTTCAGAAGAGAACACAAAAAAAGTCATTCAGGGGGTTTCTGAGATCACTTTTGTTGAGAAGAAGCGGACAGAGCCGATAGTTTTGAGGAAACCGGCAGGTCGGAATCACGTCTTAGGGAGCATTTTCAACTTGGTCTACGGCGTCACATATCTAATATCATTCGGAGCGATCATTTATGTCCTAAATAAATTGGACTTCACTTGGATCACGATGAGCGGATTTCTATTGTTTTTGGCCTTGTTGAGCTTTTTTTCCATAAGGATAAGGAGAAATGTCCGACAAATGATCATTGTCGAAGAGAAAGAGAATATTTTTTCATTCATTATAGATTTTTTCTTTGTTCCGATAATCAGCGTGGGAAAATGGTTGTCTGCTAAATTTTCTCATTTAAACGTCTTTGTTTTTGTTTTGGATTTTATAATAGAAGCTCCATTCAAGGTTCTAGTCGGTATTGCCGAGGAATGGACCAAGTACGTAAGGGAAAGGAAAGAAGATATTGTTTAATTATCAATTATAAGTCTTCAAACTTCAATAATTGAAGATCGAAGATTAAAGATTTTAAATTAATGCTATACATAGTTGCAACCCCAATCGGTAATCTTGAAGATATCAGCATGAGAGCTTTGCGAATACTCGGCGAGGTCGATCTTGTTTTATGTGAGGACACTAGAAACACGAAGAAGCTGCTGGATCATTATGATATCGATACCAAGACCATGTCTTATCATCAGCATTCGGGCGAGGGCAAGGTAAAGGAAGTGATCGAGCTTTTGCGGCAGGGCAAGGATCTGGCGCTGGTGTCTGATGCCGGTACTCCGGGAATTTCCGATCCGGGAGGCAAGCTGGTGGCTCGAGTTTTTGAAGAATTCGGCGACAAGATCCAGATCGAATCCGTACCCGGTCCCTCAGCTGTAACCGCGGCTTTGTCCATCTCCGGGGTTCCGACGGATAAATTTGTTTTTATGGGTTTTCCGCCGCACAAAAAAGGTAGATATACCTTTCTGAAAAAGATCTTCGAGTCCGAATATCCGGTCGTGGTATATGAATCGAAGCACAGGATAGTGAAATTTTTGGAAGAACTGAAAAGCATGAAGGAGGACATGAAGGTCATTGATGATGACAAGATAAAGAAAAAGAAAATGAATTTGGAATCGATCGTTGTCTGCCGCGAGCTTTCCAAAATGCATGAAACCACTTATCGCGGAGATTTGGACAACATTATAGACAAGATCACAGCTTCTCCTGATGATCAAAAGGGGGAGTTTGTGGTGATAATTTCATAACTTAGATCAAATTACAAATATCAAATTGCAAAAATTAAATACTAATTACATACGAATATAAATTCGACCTTCAGGCTATTTTTCGGCCGCGTCCGG
>WJLG01000050.1 GCA_014728685.1 Candidatus Falkowiibacteriota bacterium | reverse complement strand
TCCTTTTAAATCTTTAATTGTTGCTACTTTGATATCCATAAATAAATTATAAAATAAAAAAAGGAGCCTGTAAAACAAGCTCCTAAACCAACTAAAAAAGTCGAGTATAGACCTCGCTGGCTTTTTTTAAGGAGTCAATTTCAACATACTCATCTTGTTTATGTGAAAGAGATGATGGACCGGGGCCAAAACTAGCCACTGGTATTCCATATTGTTCAAAAAACATCTGAGAATCAAAATATCCATGTTGATCCAAGCTATCATACTGGCTGATTAACCCAGAGGCCTTAATTGCCTCTTCTATTTTAACAAGCGACTTTGGATTAACGTAAAAACTACCAAGATCATGCTTCACTTCTGTTTCAGAAATAAAACCTCCTCCGATTAAAATCAATTCTTCTAATATTGCCAAAAATTCTCTTGCATTTAATTTTCGGTCAGAAGTTCGAGCCTCTATTATTATCTTGGCCGTATCTGGAACTCTATTGCCATCCCTATTTTTTGTATTTTTTTCACCAGAATAACCATCAAGCGAAGCCAAATTACAAACGCTTACGCCCATCTCTGGACTTCTAAAAGTATTAATCCGTCTTTCTAATATAGAAAATGCATCGGTCGACAACAATATAGCATTTGAACCATAACGAGGGTCCTTAGAATGAGCTGTTTCTCCCTTGACTTTAACATGCACTTCGATCAGCCCTCGACAACCGTTAACTATTTTTAAATTTGTTGGCTCAGGAAAAATAGCTAAATCAGCACTAAACGATTTTTCTTCAATAAGCTTTCGCATCCCCAAAAAACCGAACTCCTCGTCACAGTAAAATATAATCTTAATTCCATCAATTGCAACCGACTGACTTAAGGCATAAAGTAAAGCTGCTGTTCCACCCTTCATATCAACCGCCCCTAACCCGTAAAGCCTATTATCTTTAATAGTTGGATTAAGTTGCTCCCTCCTTGTTGGGCGTACAGTATCCAAATGACAACAAAATATTAATTTTACTCCTCGGCTACAATCAGAAGAAGCTATTAAATTATATCTTTCTCCTACAACTGCTTGCTTTTCTGTTTTTAGCCAACTGCAATTTTTACGAAAAAAATTTTCTAAAAAAGCAACATATTTCTCTTCTCCTGATTTTCCATCTTCAGCTGGATAGCTTGGAATACTGACAATATCACGCAAAATTTTCAAAATCATCACAAATCCCCTTTTCTTAAATTTAAAAAGAGAGAGTATTAACGAACTCTCTCCTCAAATTTGTTTATAATTTCTTGAACAAAAATATCCTTCTCTGAGTTGTTTTAATCTTCTTTCCACCTGTAGTCACAAGAGTTTCCACATCTTGATAAATTTCTGAAATTAAAGAAAATCCTTTTCTTTCAAATATCCGGCGAGAATTTGAACCTTGTTTTTGAGTTCGTATAATCGCCATCAAGTTACCTTCTTCCCGGGCAATTTTTAGGCAATATTCTGTGAGTTTGGTTCCAAAGCCTTTTTTTCTCAAATCTGTAGAAACTGCTAATTCAGCCATATAAAAAACCTTATGTGGATCAACCTCCTTCCATTGTTTACATAAAAGTTCTTTTATTTTTCTTTCGCCAACAACCATAAAACCGCCAACTAGCCCAATTATCTTTTGATCAACTAAACCTAAACAAAGGATTCCTTTCGGATTAAAAACTATTGACTCCATGATTAAAGATATTTGTTCAACGGTAAAAGATTCGTAGTAGGGAGGTCCGGCAAAAGCCTCTTGATACAAACTAACAAACCCGTTTTTGTAAAGAGCAATCCCTTTCTTATCATTCACTCTAACTATCTGCATTTAAGCTCCTTTTTTTAGAATTCCATGATTTTTTCCATTTCCGAAGAAAGAGTCATGTTTCCATTGCTCAACTCCACAGAGATAGTATCTCCAGAGGGTTGGACAACATCAACACTCTTTTTTTTGATCAAGCCAATCGCAATTGAACCAGATCCGCAGGAAGTTTCATAGTAATACGAATCAACATCCTTCACCCAGACAACTGGCCGGATGTAAATCTGTTTACTTTCCTCTCTGGTCCAAATAACGCCGATAGCGTCATTGTCAACTTTGAGTCGGTCCCTAATCCTCTTCATGTCTTTCTCATAGTCGCTATCACTAAATGGAAAATCATCCTCACTGACAACGATATGAGTTATTCCTCCGAGATTTACAATCTTAACGATTGCGCCATCAAGAGATTTTACATCGACAGAGGATTTTAAATTTGGAAACCGCGCTTCGCAGAAAAAAAGATTTTCTCTTTTTTTCTTTACGGACGCGCGAACGACTCCATTAAATCCAGAAACGTAAAAGTCAAATTCTGAATTTTTAGGATTTTGCTGCCAAAGAAGACAAGCAAAACTTCGACTGGCGTTACCGCAAAACTCGCCACCTGCCATTTGCAATTTTGGCACTCCGCTATGAACAGTTTCAAAAAATCCGACCTGTTCAATTTCCGGTTTCTTGCTTTGAATTTGGCAACTTATTTCTGGATATCTGTCCTGCGAAATATTGTCTCCGATTACGATGGCTGTTGGGTTTCCCCCAGCTGCTTTGTAAACAATCGTCTTCATAATAACGCCTCCTTGAATTTTTATATTAATTAATTGGCTTTATAACAAAAAATAGACCTGCTAGTCTATTTATATTTCTCTTTGTTTTTTGAATATAATAAATAGCCTAGCAACTAAAGTTCCCGTGAGAATGATGATGCAGTTTTTGGCTATTTATTCTATTCATACTGTAAACAATTTATCAAAATTAAAAACAAAAGTCAAATTTCGATCATTGTTAAAAATAAAAGGTGATTATTTAACGTTTTTTATTTGAAATTTGTTCTCGCATTTGAGGCTTGTCTCCTCTATAGCGACTGATGTTGATCACTGCGCGCAAAAAAAGGTGGGCTGCATAACCGACGATAAAGCCTCCTATTAAATTGGCTTCCAATAAAGACTTTATGGGGATGCCTAAATAGGCCAGCAAAAAAGCAAAGGGGGCCATACCCTTGAGCGTAGCCATATAGCCGGCCAATAGACCCAAATAGCTGCCAATAGTTTTGAATGGATTGAAAGTTTTTCCCATATTTTAATTTTATAACAATTTTCTGTTTTTCAAAATATCTTCTCCCGGATGCCAAAGTCTTCGCAATTCCTGCGCCAAAAAGAAAGATCCGGTTATCAGGATCAGCCCATCTTTCCCAGCTTCTTTTTTTGCCATTTCAAAAGCTTTTTTCGGATCGCTTTCAACTTTGCAATCCATACTCAGATCGATCATTTGTCGTTTAATATCGCGGGGGTCCTGGCAAGTCCGGCGAGCCGACCTGAAAGAGGTCAAATAAATTATCTTTACCTTGCCTTGCATCTTTTTGAATACAGCTTCGGCAGATTTTCCAGCTGCCAGCGCTATCACTAAATTTATCTTACCCTTAAAATTCTGGCAAGCAAAATCAATAGTGCTTTTGATCTTGTCGGCATTATGAGCGGTATCTAAAATTACGGCGGGATCCTGCTCAATTACTTCCAATCTTCCGGGCAAAACCAGCTCGCTTAAAGCCTCCTTGATCAAGCCCTGATCCTTTTTCGGCAATATCGCACTGGCGGCCCGAATGGCCAAAGATGCATTGAGCGCCTGATGAGCTCCCAAAAACTTGGTCTTATAGATATGATTCTGAAATTCAAAGATCAAGCCGTTGGCATCCAAGCTGACTATTTTTGCTTTATCTAAAGCCGGCATGAAAACGGCTTTTTTCTTTTCGGCCTCGGTTTTTATAATATCTATCAGCTTCTTATCTTTTTCAGCCGTAAAAACCTTTGACCCCTTTTTTATAATACCGACCTTGTTCAAGGCTATTTCTTTTTTTGTTCTGCCCAGGATGTCCATATGGTCAAGTCCGATATTGGTAATAACAGCAACCTTGGTATTGATAGCTATATTGGTGGCGTCAAAGGTTCCGCCGACCCCGGATTCAAGCACCACATATTCGCATTTCTTTTCTTTAAAATATAAAAAAGCTATGGCCAGCAAGCTTTCAAAATAAGAATTGCATCCCAAAGGACTTTCTTGGCGGGACTTTTCCCATAAAGGTCGAACACGTTTGAATAAACGGAGAAAATCGGAAACCGAAATGAGCTTTTCATCAACTTTTATCCTCTCAATGGTTTCGCATAAATGAGGCGACAGAAAAAGACCGGTTCTCTTGCCTGACCGGCTTAATATCGACTGGATCATACTAGCTACCGAACCCTTGCCGGAAGTACCGGTGATATGAATGACCTTGATCCCTTTGTGCGGGTTGTTTAGATATTTGAATAATCTTTTTGTTCTTTGCAAAAAAAATTCTCTGGATATTTTCTTATCTCCGGCTAATCTTCCTCCCAATGAATTGTTCAGCTCTTCTAATTCGTTGATGGCCTGATAGTATTTTTGATATGTTTTGTTCATAAAGATAATTCTAAAGCATCTTTTGTTTTAAAGCAACAAAAAAGGCTGCCTTTATGGCAACCTGAAAAAATATTAATTTTTTACCTTAACCGTTCGTTGTATTTTTTATACTGGTCAAGGGTTTTTTTTGCCGATCCCATTGAGATCCGTATCC
>WJLG01000049.1 GCA_014728685.1 Candidatus Falkowiibacteriota bacterium | reverse complement strand
GTTCATTGAGCTTGTCTTTTATTTCTTTTTCATTGGTCTTAAGTATATCAACGCCTGTAAATTCCTTGACTGTATCTCGATAGTCATATTTTTCCCATTTCTTACCCAGATCAACATCAAAGCCTTTGATCTTGAATTTAAGAGTACCAAAAGTTTCTTGGGCTATGTGCTTGTATAGATCCTCCACCAATTTCATGCCCTTTTCATAATCCGAATAAGCCCAATAGAATTCCATTTGGGTATAATCCTGCAAGTGCTCGGCATCCATACCTTCATTCCTGAATTGGCGTCCGATCTCGAATGTTTTTTCAAAACCGGCCACTATCAAGCGTTTCTGCCACAATTCTCCCATCGAGATCCTTAAATAAACATCCATATCAAGAGCATTGTGATGAGTTATGAACGGCCTGGCATCAGCACCGCCGGTGGTTGCTTCCAAGACCGGGGTCTCGACCTCCATGAAGCCTTTTTTGATCATAAAATCCCGCATTGCCTGCCAGAATTTAGATCTTTTCTCCACCATTTCTCTTGCTTCAGGATTGAGAAGTATGTCCAAATATCTTTTCCTCAGCCTATCTTCTTCGTCTTTGAGTCCGTGCCATTTTTCAGGCAAAGGCAAGATAGCTTTTGATAATATCTTCCAGTCAGAGGCCATCACGCTCTTCTCACCCTTATGAGTGACAAAGGCAATGCCCTTGATCTGCACAAAATCTCCCATATCAATGAGTTTGTCAAAAGCCTTGTATTTTTCCGGACCGATGTCTTTTTTGGAGGCAGCTACTTGGATCTGTCCGCTGTCATCTCTAAGGTTGGCAAAAGTGAGGTTCCCATGCCCTCTTTTGGTCATTAAACGGCCGGCAATGATGATCTCTTTTTTGTCTTTTTCAAGCTTTTCAAAATTAGAAAGCACCTCGGATATCTTATGAGTTCTTTCACTATGAGCCGGATATGGATCCACACCTTGTTCCTTTAGTCGGCCAAGCTTTTGGATCCTGGTTTCCCGTTCGCTCAGCAAGCTTTTTTCATTGTTTTTTTGTTCTTCTTTGGACATATAAAAAAAGTCAGTTTTTCTTAAACTTTACTTTATTTTAAGCGATTTTTGGATTTTTGTCAAAAAAAAGCCCGAAATATTTTTAAGATCTGAAAGATGGTAACATCTTAGAAATATTTCGGGCAAGTGCGCCTTTGGTTCCATGCTCATACCAGCCTCACGATGGGTAATCGAATGCCATATCTAATTCGTAGCATTCGATTGCTGTAATACCAAGACAATTGATCATCTTGGTTAATTTCGGGTAGCGGTTGGTGGCAGATTCCAGGTGGCGTTTGAGGTAATTTGAGTGATAAATGAGCGGTTTGAAGTGTCTTGTTGATGTCGATAGATGGGTTGTTTTTTTGCCGCCTGACGTCCGGATCGTCAGGTGTGGGGATATATTTTGAGCTCGCCCCTTGCGGGGCAAGTTCTATCTCCCCTGTGGCGTTATTCTCATTACCGAAAAGAGTAAAAGAGAATAATGCCAGACAGAATATGGCCATGATCAGACGCATATCCGCCTCCTTTGGTTAGGATTGATAGATAAATTCGATTGGCGTCGAATTTTAAAGAAAGACACATGGCTCTTTTAAAGCCACTTATTTTTTATCACGATAAATAAAAAATGTCAAGCAAAACGCCTGACATTCTTATTTATATGAACCTTGATGATCTAACCGACTTTCAGTATCTTGTATACCATTTCACCCCTGGGAGTTTGCGCGATCACCTCATCGCCTTTTTTCTTATCCAGAAAAGCCGTACCTAAAGGAGATTCATTTGATATTTTGCCATCGGCCGGATCGGCCTGGTTGAAACTTACGATCGTGAATTCCCTTTCCTTTTTAGTGTCCTTGTTCAAGACTTTGATCTTTGAACCCATAGACACCTTGCCGCCACCATTACCATCTTCGACCACAGTGACATTCTTTAGCATATTCTGAAGCTCTATCACTCGGCCCTCATTAAAGGCCTGGGCTTCTTTAGCTTCTTGATATTCAGCATTTTCTGACAAGTCCCCGAGCTCTTTAGCTCGTTCGATCCTTTCGGCGATCTCCCTTCTCTTAACGGTATTCAAAAATTCTAATTCTTCCTTTAATTTGTCATAACCCTCTTGTGAAATGATTTGGTCTGGCATAATTTGGCTTTTACTAATTTTTATATAGTACTAAATATAATATATTTTAAAATCATTGGCAATAGTAAAAATGTGAATATTATTTTTTCGCATCAATGATGGCTGCGGCAAACATCAGCAAGCCGAATCCTAAAGGATGATTGGCATAAGGAGTGAAGAAATTGGCAATAGCCATGAATAGCAGAGCCAAAGCCAATCCTTGTTTGAACCAGTCCCCTTTAAGCCCTTTAAATATAAGGAATCCCAAAAGAAAAAGATATAAAACAACGCCGAATATGCCGATTTTTATCCAAATATCAAGCCAGCCCCATTCAAAGGCATAAGTGGTATAAAGCCCGTCAGCCGTACTTGAAAGCACCCTGGGATCGCTTGATCTATAAGTGACCTTTGTCCCAAAACCTCGCCCGGCTATCGGTGATTCCGTTATTTTTTCCAAGAGTTTGGGCCATAGCTGATAGCGGGATGAAGCAGCGGCTTCACCGCTGATGCTCGAGGCTCTCTGGCTCAGAGTTTCGCCCAGATCGATCTCACCCGGCGTTGGGTATGGAAATTTTATTATCAAGGTTATCAAGAGGATGGCTGTTATCGAGGCAATGATCAGCATGGCCAAGTTATTCAGCAGTGATCTGATGCCGTGTTTTTTTATTTTGATGGCCGCATAAGCCAGGAACACGATCGCTGATGCCAGCCAGAAGCTGCGCGATAAGCTTATCAATATCACCGCTATCAACGCCAACAAGAAAGCTAATATGAACCAAGCCAGCTTGGCTGTTCGATCGCCTTTTTTAAATAAAGAAGTTTTTCGACTGGTAAGCAAGAGATCGAAAACAAGCAAAGACAGAAAGAAAAAGATCGGTACATAAATATGTGATTGGAAGAATATCCTTACAAAACCGCCGTCCATTAAGGTTATCTCCCCCACCCCGGATTCTCTGATCCAACGGTATAGCGGTTTTACCAATAGCCCGATATGATGTGAGAATATATATTCCAAAGCCAGGGTTTTGATGCATAGCCAGGATATGGCCAAAGAAAAGACTTGCAGTACTCTTAGGCGGCTTAAATTTTCAAAGGAAAAAACATAATACACCACTGGCGCTAAAAGCAGAAATAGCCAGGAATTAAAATCAAAAAAGATATCAGAACTCTGGTTGCTATTCAGATAGCCGTTCAAAAGCCCCCAAGACGCAAAAATGAACAAAGACATTATCAAGGGCAAGGCAGTGCCTTTCACGGTATCTCCAGTTAAAGTTTTATTTTTGAATAGTTTAGGGATCTTAAGACAAAAAACCGCCAAGATGATCATCCAAAGGGCTATTCTGATCGAGATATCAACCCCTTGATAAGCAAAATAAAAAAGATAACCCTTGGACCCAATAGCTAATTCGGCCAGTATTATCAGTAGCCCATATTTCACCTTCCTAAGGCTTAAAAGAAGCATGATCAGACAGATCAATACAAAAAAAACCCTATTAAGATAAGGCAGTAAATATCCAAAAAAAGAAAACAACTCCAACAAAAAAAAGCTTAAAAGAAGCCAAAGCGAAGTTTTGTTCAATATTTTTTTACCAATAGCTGATATTTGGGTCATTTAGTTCAAATGATGTTTTTCTTTTATCGTAGCAACTGCTTGGTTGTATTTTCTTACTTTCGGTAAGAAAGGCAGAAGCTTATAGGCAAAAGAAGGTAGCCAATCACTGATGGTGCCGTTGGGGCAGATGCGAAAAAGCGGCCTATCGATCCAGTATCCGATATGTCCTTCCTTAAGCATAGATAGCCACAAGTCCCAGTCTTGTAATCTTTTCAGACCTTCATCCCAGCCGGTGATCGGAAAATGTTCGGTTTTTATTAATGAAATAGTATGTATATACGGCATTTCCTTTAATTTTTTAGCTGAGAATGGGCATAGTTTGAATAATTTTTTACCCCAATAAAAAGCAGAATAGACATAGCTGGCTTCTGGGCGCCTTTCCAGATTATCAAGCATAGTCTCCAAACAGTCTTCTTTTAGCACGGCATCAGCATCGCAAAAAAGCGTATACTTGCCTTTGGCAACCTGAAAACCGCCGTTGCGAGCGGCCGGAGCGCCTTCATTCTTATGCTTCAGGATCCTATAGCTTATGTCGAGCTCTTCGAATTTAGGCTTCATTTCTTCGGCTATTTCTTGGCTTTTGTCGGTCGAGCCGTCATTAACTACAATAACCTCGATATCTTTATAGGTTTGGGATAAGATACTTTTTAGGCATTTTTTTAGCTTCTTTGCTTGATTGTAAACCGGGATTATGATGCTGATCATATTTTTTCAATGAGTTAGTATTTGGCGTAATTTATTTATTTGTCCGCGCCAATTAAATCTTTTTCTGGCTATCTCCTTGCCCTTTTGGCCTAATTTTTTCCTTAGTTCTTTGTCTCGGCATAGCTTTATAACAGCTTTTGTTATTTCTTTATTGTTTTGCGGATCCACTAAGAGCCCATTAACCCCATCCATTACCGCATCTCTGACGCCGCCGGAATCGCCGGCTATGACCGGTTTGCCGGCCAAGTTAGCCTCAAGGTAAACTATGCCAAAGCCTTCAAAATCCCCATTAATATCGCGGGAAGGCATAGCTAAAACATCACAGATCTCCATCCAGGCCCAGATCTCTTTTTCACTTGCCTCTCCGGTGAATATCACGCGCCGACGAGCCTTATTAGGTAATTTTTCAGCTCTTTTTTCCAAATAGCGCTTATCCGGACCATCTCCAACTATTATATAATAAAGATCCAACTCTTTTTTTAGGCTTTCGGGCAGTACTTCGATCATTTTATCAAATCCTTTCCTTTTGACAAGTCTGCCTACCGAAAGCATTACGGTTCTTTTCCATAGAGCGTATTTATCCTTAAGCTTCTTGACCGTCTCAGGGTATTTGGGCCGAGTGCTTCTGATCCCAGGATTAACTACGCTTATCTTTGCTCCCAGTCGGCTATCAAATTGCTTGACCAATTTGGCCGTATAAGTATTGGCACATATTATCTTGATGGAATTATTGAGTATCTTCCGGCTGAGCTCCATTTTTTTCTTATCTTTTAGGGCGTAGCTAAAATCCATACCATGAAGGATCACGGAATAGTTCATTTTTTTGAAAACTTTTTTCAATAGATAAGCCGCAGTTCCCAAGGGCAGGATCTGCCCGACTATTACATGGTCGACCTGTTTGAATAATTTAACCCAAAATAGATGCCAAACAGCCGGCAGCCATTTATAGCGCAGGCACGGGCACAAAAGCCGACGATAAAAAATATTGCCATTTTTTAATCTTTGCCCCGGACCTTTTAGGTTCTTCTCGGTCAGAACACTGATCTTATCCATCCCCCAATAACGGACCAGATTATAGTAATAATTGGAAACTCCGCCGACCATTGGAGGAAATTCAAGTGTGAATAGTAGGTATTTTTTCATATTATTTTTTTAAAAATGAACCGCAGATATGCCTAACCTCATCTTTTTTTATGGTTTTTAATAGCAATAAAAAAAGAAAATAACTAAAAGCTCCCAAGAGGATCGATATTATTGTATTCAGATACCCCTTGGTCCAATAGACCAGCAAAGCCATCACGATCGCGGCCAGCAGTATCTTTAAGAAAGCCAAAAAGACTCTTCTGACATCGAATTTTATTATCTTAAATACCCAGAAGATACCCAGAGAGCTCATGAAAATATTGGTCGCCAAGACGGTGATGCTGGCGCCCAGAGCCTGGAATCTGGGGATCAATATGATATTGAGCAAGATACTGGCAATAGTGGTGATGATCATATTGGCGGTATTTCTCTTTTGGCGGTCGCAGGCATTTAAAAGAGAGCCGATCGGGAAATTTATAAATATGAAAAAGACAGATAAGATTATTATCTGCATAGGCAGGATCGCCGGCTCATAGCCTTCCTTGAAAACCAGAATGATCTTATCAGCCAAAGCGATCACGCCGGCGCTGATCGGTATCGATATCACCATCAGATAGATAAGCGCTTTTTCAAAAGTGGTCTTGAGCTGTTCTCGATTGCTATGCCAATACTCGCTCATGGCCGGATACAGTGAAGCCACAAAGGCCATTGGCAGGAACTGTAAGGCAAAGATTATCTTGAATGATATTTGGTAGTAGCCTACGTATTCATTACCGGCCAAAGTGCCCAGAAGCACTGAGTCTAAATAGGTATAAAGCCTTTGAAAGACAGCAAATAGCCCGAAAGGGATTGTGGTCATGAGCATCTTTTTCATCAGTCCCCCATTAAAAACCGGCAAGATGGATACTTTGAATTTTTTTAAAAGGACTATGGCCGAATATAAAAAATGAAAAGTGCTGGCCATCAATAAGGCGCTCATTAAATATATCAGTCCATAGCCGTTGTAAAGGAAAAAAAGGCCGGCGCTCATCACTATCATCATAAAGATCACCGAGGATATGCTCTCAAAGATAAGATTATGAAAACCTCTGGCCACAGCCCAAAAGGTCGTAGTGAATGAATCCAGTATCACGCAGGCAAGTGAGATATAGATAAGCTTGGCAAGCAGTGGATCATAGCCTCCGATCTTAGTGGCGATCATGGTGATGGCAGCGGTTAGGATAACCAAGGGCAATTTTACGGCCAGGACGCTTCCCAGCAATTCTGAAGATGAGGTTTTTCTCTTAGCCACTTCTCTGGTAAGCAAGTTTATCATACCGATATCGATGAAGATCGAAAAAACGGTCGTAAAAGAAATGGCGAAATAATATTTTCCCAGATTTTCCGGGCCAAGATCGCGGGCCAAAAGCGTAAAATAAGTAAAAGAAAGCAGCTTTTGCAGTATTAAAGCCAAAGTCAGATAAGAGGTGTTCTTGGTGATATTTACAGTTTTTTCCATAGGCTTATTATAGCAGAAAAAAAGCGATTAAAAAACCGCCCTTTAAGATAGTGAAGGCGGTTTGAGACTGCTTGAATTCAGAGCTATGCATAGCCCGTAAAATAAAATGAACGGCAAGCTTAAGATTTTTAAAAAAGATGCAATAATGATATTATCGGTATACCAATAAATATAAGGAGCATATGGCTTATTAGTGCGAAAAAATAGAATATATTATCTTTCATGACGCACCTCCTTTATTTGTTTATAGCTAAAATATGGATAAATGTCAATGATCAAGGGGTTAAAAAGCAGTTAATCTTGATTAATTTTTATTTTTATGTTAGTATCTTCTATATCATAAATTACACGAAATATAAGCAACTTTATGAAAAAAGAAATTCATCCTAAGTACTATCCGGAAGCTAAGGTTATCTGCGCCTGCGGAAACACATTCGCCACCGGCTCAACTAAGCCGGAAATACAGGTCGATCTGTGTTCCAGTTGCCATCCTTTTTATACCGGTAAGCAAAAATTGGTTGACACTGCTCGCCGAGTCGAGAAATTCCAAGCTAAGGTCGAAAAGCAGAAAAAGGCCGGCGCTAAAGTTGGACGCACTGCTAAAAGAGCGGCTAAAGCTGCCCGCAAAGCTTCGTCTAAAGTTGAAAAAGTCGGCGACGCTAAGAAAAAAACCAAAAAATAGATATTTTAAAACGGCTATTTACTCATTTTGTGCTATAATAAACATTAGATGAGCAAATAGCCGTTTTATATTAGGCAACATTATGTACGAAGATACAAAAAAAGAATTTGAGGAATTGGAAAAAAGACTGGTCGATCCGCAAGTTATCAATGATCAAGCGGAATTGATGAAAGTTTCCAAACAGCACTCTCGGCTCAAAGGCCCGGTAGAGAGGATCTTGGAATTGGAAAAATTGGAAAATGAGATCTCTCAGAACAAAGAAGTGCTGGCTAATGAAAAAGACGAGGAGATCAAGGCTATGGCCCGAGAAGAACTACCTGAGCTGGAGGCTCGAGCCAAAGATCTAAAAGAAAATGTCGAACAAGAATTAAATCCGGCTGATCCCAATGATATTAAGGATGTGATCATAGAAATACGCGCCGGAACCGGCGGTGATGAATCAGCCTTGTTCGCGGCCGATCTTTTCCGCATGTACTCCCGCTTTGCCGAAAAACAAGGCTGGAAACTGGAGATGCTTGATTCCAGCCAGACCGGTATCGGCGGTTTTAAAGAAGTTATTTTTTCTATAAGCGGCAGCAATGTCTATGGCCAGCTTAAATACGAAGCCGGAACGCACAGGGTGCAGAGAGTGCCGGAAACGGAAAAGCAAGGTCGGGTCCATACTTCAGCCGCCACTGTGGCTGTGATGCCGGAAGCCGAAGAGGTGGATATAGAGATCAGCCCCAATGACCTAAGGATAGACACCTATGCCGCTTCCGGTCCGGGCGGACAAAAGGTCAATACTACCAATTCAGCAGTTAGGATCACCCACCTGCCTACCGGTACGGTCGTTCAATGCCAAGATCAGAAATCCCAGCATCAAAACAAAGAAAAAGCCATGCAGATATTGCGTTCTCGCGTTTTGGCCAAATTGGAAGAAGAAAGATTAGGCAAAGAGGCAGCCGAGAGAAAACAGCAGATCGGGTCCGGAGACAGGAGTGAGAAGATCAGAACATACAATTATCCTCAAGATAGAATAACCGATCATCGCATAAAAAAGAACTGGAGCAATATGGACTCTATTTTAAATGGTGATCTCGATAAGATAATCAGCGCCATCAAAGAGGCGGAAAAAGAACTCGGCTGATAAAAAAACCGCCGGATATTAATTTTGCATATCGGCGGTTAAATAAGTCGGGAGCGCTTGCACCCTTTGGAAAGAAAGCTTCTTCTAGAAACACTACAAAAGCAAGCGACATCCCGACAAAGGGGCCAGCATCGAGAAATTTGCTCTTTTCAACCTTTTTTTCAAAGGAGGTTTTCCCGATGAGGCCCCGCCAAAAGAAAGAGCGTATCTGTAAAATAATTATATATAAAAAATGAATATTAATCAAGCGCTTGCAAAAAGCAAGAAGAAGCTGAAGGCTAAGAAGATCGATAATGTCGATCTCGAGGCCGGCCTGCTCTTGGCACATTGCCTTAAAAAGCCGAGAGAATTCTTGTTCACTCATCCGGAAAAAGAGCTTAGTCTCCCCGAATCCATGAAATTCATTGTCGCACTGGCAAGAAGGATTTCCGGCGTTCCTTTGGCTTACCTTGTCGGACGCAAAGAATTTTACGGACTTGATCTTCTGGTCAACAAGAACGTCCTTATCCCCCGTCCGGAAACAGAATTGATGGTAAATGAAGCTTTGAAGATCGCTGCCAATTTTGAAAAGGTTAATTTCATAGATATCGGGACCGGCAGCGGCTGCATCACCGTCGCGCTGGGAAAAAATTGGGAGAAATCCGATCTTTACGCGCTTGATATCAGCCCTAAAGCCTTGGAAACAGCTAAAAAGAACGCTAAGAAGCATAAATTAAGTGCAAGGATCGAATTCATCCGCTCTAATCTTTTAAGGGAAATGATGAAAAAGAAATTCAATGAACCAGCTATTATCTTGGCCAATCTCCCCTATCTTACTCCAAAGCAGGTCAAAGATTCCAAGACTATAAAAAAAGAACCGCAATTGGCTCTTTTGGGCGGTGATGACGGCCTTGACT
The DNA here is from genome assembly GCA_014728685.1 of Candidatus Falkowiibacteriota bacterium. GTDB lineage: Bacteria > Patescibacteriota > Patescibacteriia > Patescibacteriales > WJLG01 > WJLG01. The sequence continues at coordinate 15,433 of WJLG01000049.1, read as the reverse complement.
ATTACCATTTACTATTTAAGCAAATTCGCGTAAGCAAGATATCCAATCCTTTATTTTTACTCTGTGAGATCGATGAAAGTCAGCCGGAAAAGATAAAAAGATTAATAGAAGATGAATTGCCCAGTGCCGACTATGAGATAAAGAAAGACCTAAGCGGATCTTATCGCTTGGCTGTGATCATGATCCCCGGAAAAAAAAGACCGCCGATAAAATTATAATTCTTCTTTATCGTCATTCAGCCTTATCTCAACATCCGGCCTGACAACCTCTATCCAAGTGGTTCCGGCATTAAAACTCACTTCAGACTCGTCTTCGTAATAGAATTTAGTCCTCTCTTCCAAACTTGGCTTATCCCAATACCCGTCCAAGCATTGGCCGTCCAAGCAGATCATAGCCTGGCCTTGGCCAAGAGTTTCCATCTCCAGTCTTAATTTATCGTCGATCACTTGCGCCGGTAAACGTTGAATGATGATATTCTTGGAAATGATCTCTTGATCATCGGCCGTTAAGTGCTTCTCCCCGCCTAAATAACGCAAATAAGCGTTATTTTCTTTTTTATATTCCCACCTGACCTTAAAATCATTTGGTGGGAAATCGATCATTATGACCGTGTCTTGCGGCTCAGACAGTGCTTGATCGTCTTTGAATGACCAAGCATCCAAATCGCTGTTATTGATCTCTTGTTTTTCAAGTAATATTCTTAATTTTTCCGTAGAAGTATATATATTATGTGGCGCGGATTGGCTTTTGTCTCTCCAATAGTAAGGAGCGTTATAGAATTCATTGAGATCATTGATATCTTTCTGGATTATTTCCGCCAAGGCCTGCGGACTTCCTCCGCAATGGCAATATAGAGCATTCAAGCCTTGAGCCCAGTCGACAAAATAAGGCCGAGCGCTTCTGATCGGGCCGATCTTATCTATGTCTTGGCTTGTATCAAAAACCGCTAAGTATCGGGTAAAGCGGCCTTCGACCTCAGCTTCTATCACCAAAGAGGCCTTATCAAGACCTATTGGCGGACGAGCGTTAAAATGATTATCGATCATGGCCGCGGCCAAGGGCGGATCGACCATATCATCGTGGACATAAACCCCGTCTATCTTTCGTCTCGCGCATTCGTTGCAGATTACTGCTTCTTGTTTGTCATCCTTTTTTTGTTCGTCATTAAGTAAAAGCTCGGGTGTTGTTATTTTTCCGGTTTTAAAATAGGATATCGATACTTTGGCCAGAATGATCGAGCAAAACAAAAACAAAGCCACGGAAGCGATCATAAGGATCTTCCACAGCTTTGTTCTGTTCTTAAAGAAGTTTTTAGCTTTGTCAATAATATTTGGCTCGCTTGAACCAAACTCCTCCTTGGATATATTTGACATTTAGTGATCTTATTTTTTAGCTTCCTCGCCTTCAGCGCCTGCTTTGGCTTTTTCTTCAGCCTTGCCTTCATCAGCTTTAGCTTCCTCGCCTTCAGCGCCTGCTTCTCCTTCAACCACCGGAGCTTCCGGTTCTTTTTCTTCTTTAGGCTCTAATACGATAGCGATGGTTTCTTCTTTCTCATGTAAAACTTCCATTCCTTCCGGCAATTTTATATCAGCGATCTTGATCGACTGGCCAAAGTCGTTCAAGCTGGATATGTCGATATCAATATGGTTCACCAAGTCGCCCGGAAGACATTTGACTTCGATCTCATCCATGTTTTTAAGCAAGGAACCGCCCTTTTTATCAACAGCCAATGACTCGCCGACAAAATTAAGATGGATCATGGCATGGATCGGCTCTTTCATATTAACTTCATAGAGATCAAGATGAAGAAAATCGTTCTTTACCGGATCTTTTTGAAGGTCTTTGATCAAAACTTTTTTACCGCTATCTTTTCCGTCTATTTCCAGACTTAATAAGGTTGATTCACCGGCCTGCTTAAAAGTTTTTTCCAAATGTACTCTATCTACTTTCAAAAGCAGATTTTCCTTTACATGCGCACCATAGAGAACGCAAGGGACCATATTATCATTGATGATATTTTTGGCTTTTTCTTCCTTTGTCCTGGTTTTCACAGAAAAGGTCTTTGTTTCATTTTTCATACAATATTTTGCTTATTTTAGTAATATTAGTAATTTATCTTTGATCTTATTATTATATTTTCCATAATTCCCACCAATATGAATGATGATATTATAGAACTGCCTCCATAACTAATAAAAGGCAAAGAAATCCCCACCACTGGGAGGATTCCTATATTCATACTAATATTAATAAACATTTCAATAAAAATCAAGCCCAAGGCGCCTAAAATAAAGAAAATGCCAAAATCACTGTTTATTTTCTTTATTACAGCAATAGATCTGAAAAAGAAAGCTGTATAAAGAAGTATGACCGACAGACAACCCAAGAGTCCCAACTCTTCGGAGATGACGGCGAAAATAAAATCATTTTGCGCCTCAGGAAGGAACTTTAATTGGGATTGGGAGCCAAAGCCCAGGCCTCGCCCGGTCAATTGGCCTGAACCGACCGCTATCATCGCTTGGCTGACATTGTATCCTTGGTCAAGGGCGTCGGCTGTTGGGTTTAAGAAAGTGAGTATCCTCTGCTTCTGGTAATCCTTGAAGGAAAAATTCCAAAGTATCATTGATCCGGCCAACAGGATGATGCCCAAAATAATAAAATATTTTTTGGAAAATCCCGTAATTATCAACATGAGCAGCCAGATAGATAAAAGCAACAGGGCTGATCCGAAATCCGGCTGCAAAAAAACAAAAATAGCAATGCCCATTGCGCCCACGCCCGACAGCACGAGTTGTTTCAAGGGTCTGTTCTTTGTAGCTCGAGAAGAAAAGAATTTTGCCAGAAATATGATCAATACTATTTTAGCGAATTCCGACGGTTGGATATTAAAGCCGGCGATCGAAAACCAAGCGCGGCTGCCCCTGATGTTAACTCCCCAGAGCAACACCGCTCCCAAGACCCCGAGCGTACCCAAATAAATATAAATACTCCAATTCTTAAGCGTATGAAAATCAATGAATGAAAAAATAAACAGCAGAGCGACGCCGGAAAAAATGAATAGGATTTGTTTTTGAAAATTTAAAAAATCGGCAGCGTCATTGCCGAGAGCGATACTGTATATTTCCACCAGTCCAAAACAGGCAAGCAATAAGACCGATGAAAATATTATCCAATCAAAATTCTTTAAATATAAAAATATCCTGTTCATTTCATTTTTATTCTCCTTTATCTAATATTAGCAATTATGGACTGTAAATATCTTGCCTTAATATATTTATATCCGCGTTGATCTCAGCCTCGGTTATACTGCCTATGTGGCCCGGCCAATTAAGCGAGATATCTTCTTTTTTGTTCGATCCAAAATCCTTTATTACGTATTTATTGACAGCCACTACTCTATTCCCTCTTTTTAAAACAATATTCAAAGGCATTTCATAATAGCTATAAGGTGTATTATTGGTTATTGAAAAATTCAACAAATTAAGATTGACCTTCTCGGTAAGCTCATTCTGAGATGCGGGCGTAAAACTAACATCCTCTATCAAAAAATCAAGATGGTCTTCCTGGAAGGCTTGCCAATTCGGTATCTCATGCGGATCGATCCTGGTCCAAGTGATATTATTGATGTTCAATTTTACATTCTTAGGTCGGCTCGAAAATTCATGAGCCAATGACAAAATATATTTTGTTTGGCCCGGAAGAACGAAAGTCTCAGAGCAGTCGATATTCTCCGCACCCTTTATGAAGCAGTAGGGCAATCTTCCCAAGTGTCTTTCATTTGGATTTTGAACAAGAGTATAAAGATCATGCTTCCCTCCTCCTTCAAGCATATAAACCGATGAAATACTTACATTCTTGGCTGACCTGGCTTTCAAGTAAACCACGGGCACGGTTGTCGTTTCCGCCATTATCCGCACCATTTCTTCGTCTTGAGAGCGCAATACCGCAAAGTAATAAGACCACTGAAAGATCGTATATCCCCACGAGACCACAGAGGCGGTTATCAAGATGATGATAAGAGATAATTTCAACTTGGATTTATTCCTAACCCACCACAAGCCAAAGCTTAATTTGTTCATACTTACGCCTTCAAGATCTTGGTATTTGTTTATATCAACTTTATTGCCTGGCGCGGAGGCTTTCATATCAGCCTTTTTATTTTTAGGATCATTTTTTGTATTCATTTTTTTATATACTAAATCAAACATTATAATTTTAACACATATTCGCCTAAATGTTAAAAAATATCAAACACTTCGACATACTTCTTGCTCCTTGTTTTAATATTCCTTATTTTAGTGAAAAAAACAGCCTTAAAACACTCTTGCTTAGATAGTCTTTTTTTGCTAAAATTAAAGTATAATAGATTAATTTAATAAAGGTAGTAAGACTACCATTTTTTGATTTTATATGGCAAAAAAGACTGTTTCAGCTAAAGAAAAAAACAAGGAGATCGCATACGGAGCCGGTGATATCACTGTCTTGGAAGGATTGGATCCTGTTAGAAAAAGACCAGGGATGTACATTGGATCAACCGCTTCCCCGGGACTGCATCATCTTATCTGGGAGGTTGTTGACAATGGTATTGATGAGGCGATGGCCGGCCATGCCGACCATATCACTGTGGAATTATTGCCGGATAATATGGTCGCGGTTTCGGACAATGGTCGCGGAATACCGGTTGAAAAACACAAAGTCACCGGCGTTTCCGCTTTGGAAACAGTTCTTACCAAATTGCATGCCGGAGGTAAATTCGGCGATGGTGGAGGTTATAAAGTCTCAGGCGGACTCCATGGCGTGGGTGTATCCGTGGTCAATGCTCTGAGCACTTATCTGAAAGCTGAAATACATCGAGACGGCAAAGTTTGGACTCAGGAATATCAGATCGGAAAACCCAAATCAAAATTAAAACCGACCGGCACTTCCAAGAAGACCGGAACGATCATTACTTTTAAGCCTGATGATACTATTTTTTCCGAGTTGGAATTCAATTGGAAAAGGATCCTGGATCGCTTGCGCCAGCAATCATATCTGACCAAAGGTATCACTATGGAAGCTATCGATAAGCGCGATCCGAAAAAGATACAAAGATATAAATTCCATTTCGAAGGCGGTATTGAATCATACATAAAAGCCTTGAATAGGAATAAATCCGTCAAGAATGAGAACATTTTTTACATTGATAGGGAATATGAAGATTCCAGAGTCGAGGTGGCTTTGCAATATAATGACGAATACAATGAGTTATTAATGCCTTTTGCCAATAATATCCACAATCCTGAAGGAGGTACTCATATTGCCGGCTTCCGCACCGCTTTGACCAGGACCTTGAATGCTTATGCCAGGAATAAGAACTTGATCAAAGAAAAGGACGACAATCTTACCGGTGAAGATATCAAAGAGGGTTTGACCGCCATTGTCAGCGTCAAATTGACCAATCCCCAATTTGAAGGCCAGACCAAGGGCAAGCTCGGTAATGCGGAAATGAAAACATATGTTGAGCAGGTCTTCGGACCAGCGCTTAATATTTTTCTTGAAGAGCACCCAAAAGATGCCGAGGCTATTATCGGCAAATGTATCTTATCAGCTCAAGCCAGGATAGCAGCCAGAACCGCCAGGGCCAGTATTTTAAGGAAAGGGGCCTTGGACGGACTTACATTGCCCGGCAAGCTATCCGACTGTTCATCCAGAAAAGCCGAGGAATGCGAACTCTATATAGTGGAGGGAGATTCTGCCGGCGGATCAGCCAAGCAGGGCCGTGATCGTAAATTTCAAGCTATACTGCCTTTGCGCGGCAAGATCCTTAATGTAGAAAGAGCCAGGCTGGACAAAATGCTGGCTAACAATGAGATCAAGAGTTTGGTGATCGCCCTGGGTACCAATATCGATGAACAATTCGACTTGGAAAAGCTGCGCTATCATAGAATAATCATTATGACAGATGCTGATGTTGACGGCGCCCACATCAGGACATTGCTTTTGACCCTTTTTTATAGGCATTTCACTCCCCTGGTTACCGAAGGTCATCTCTATATCGCTCAACCGCCTCTTTACCAGATCAAAAAAGGCAACAACGCCCAATACGCTTATTCAGATGAAGAAAAAGAAAAGATCATAAAAAGCTTAGGCGGAGTCGCAGAAGAAGTAGAAGAGACCGAGGAAAGTGAAGATGAGGAAGATCAGCCGGTAGAAACCAAGAAAAATTCCAATATTAAGATCCAGAGATACAAAGGTCTTGGTGAAATGAATCCCGATCAACTATGGGAAACAACTATGGATCCGGAAAAAAGGATCGTGAAGAAAGTGACCATAGAAGAAGCTGAAACCGCTGATGAGATCTTCGATATGCTTATGGGCAGCGATGTGGCTCCCAGGAAGCACTTCATCCAAACACACGCTAAAAAAGTCGAAAATCTCGACGTTTAAACACAAATATGTATCTGATAATATTATTACCCCTGATCTCCGGTTTTATCGCTCAAGGGTTGAAGCTATTAATAAAAAGCAATAGAAAAACCAAGCTTAAGAATTTTTTGGTGACTTATTCCGGAATGCCATCCGGACATAGTGCCAGCGTGGTATCTTTGGCGGTCATTTCCGGATTAAGGGAAGGTTTTGAGTCATCTGCTTTCGCGATTAGCTTGATATTGGCGATCATAGTTATCAGGGACGCTTTGGGAATAAGAAGATATCTGGGTGAGCATGGTAAAACCCTGAATATACTGGTTCATGATCTAAAAGACGATGATGTCCTGGAAAAGCGCTACCCCCACCTTTTGGAAGAGATAGGCCATACACCGGCTCAAGTAGCTGTCGGTTCATCAATAGGCTTGGCCGTGAGCCTGATCGGACATTTTATGTTCTAGAGTAACAAAATATCCTTACAAAAATACCGGCATTTAAAAGCCGGTATTTTATATATGTATAAGTTTTTTTCCGCTAAGTTTATGATCCACGCCGATCGATGCAAGCAGAGTTGGCGCGATATCCTTCAACTCTGCACTTGGTCTCATTAAGGACAGGTCTGAACCGGGAATCTCGCCGGCATTGATCGACCTTCCTTCCCAATTATGGCTTACCATTACCAGCGGAACTACATTTGACAGAGGTTTTTCCGCACCGCTTCTACAAGCGCTTATAAAAAGTATTGAGTCTTTATCAAGCACGGTTTTTGCGATCTTCTTAATACATTTATCAACAGCGGTCATTGCCCGAATGATGGTCTCGCCATCCTTGGTGCAAGCGGCCAGGTCAAGATTAGCCAAGGAAACTGCTATTAATGCATATTTATCTTCCTTTAAGGCTTTGATGGCGGCATCTGCCGCTTTTAAGGAAGATAAGGCCGGTTTTCTGGAGATGTCCTCATCAGTAGTGCCGATCATCAACCGCTCCTCGCCTTTTCTTATTTTTTCATTATTTTCATTGAAGGATAGAGCCAAATAAGTGTATTTGTCCGGTTCGGCTATCTTTAGTTGGTTCATTCCTTCCGCTTCCAAAATATCCGCCATTTTAGAGCCTATTTCCTGGTATTGCCGGCTTAATTTACGTTCAGGCAACTTCAATAAAGCGACCGGATATTTAGCCACCAGACTATCTATAAATGGAGTGTGTGCTTTGGATAGTGGATCTGACTGTTTATCAGAAGACACTCCCCAGCCATCTACCAACAAAAGAACAGCCGACCTCCCCTGCTCGCTTGTCTTGCCTTTGTCTGCCATATATTATCTTTTTTTCAATAAACTTTTACCCGTCATCAATGCCGGTTTTTTGGTGCCGAAAAGGTCAAGAATGGTAGGCGCTATGTCTGATAGCGAGCCCTTTGACCTCAATTTACTCTTGCGATTCTGCTTATTGACCAAGATAAAAGGCACCTGGCAGGTGGAATGTTCGGTATCCACTTCCCAAGTCTTCAGATTGATCAAGCCTTCTATATTTCCATGATCCGAAGTTATTATTACCGTACCGTTTTTCTTCAAATACGCATCAACTATCTTTTTAACGCAAGCGTCGATGTCTTCGCAGCACTTAATACTTGCTTTCAAATTTCCGGTATGAGCGACCATGTCTGGAGCGGCAAAATTCAAAACCGTAAGATCATATTTATTTTTACTAAGATCTTTCAAGACCCTTTTAGTAAGTTCAAATGATTTCATGGGCGGAGTTTCATCGTAAGATTTGACATTCGGGGAATGTATCATTATCTGATCCTCGCCATTGACCCTGCCGGGATAGCCGCCATTGAAAAAATAGGTCACATGAGCGTATTTTTCCGATTCAGCGATATAGCATTGTTTAAGCTTGTGATCTAGTACGAGCGGAAGAGTTTTGGGGATATCTATACTAGGGTAAGCTGTGAGTACATGATCAAGGTCCGGGCCGAAGTCGGTCATAGCCACGAACCTTAGATTTTTAAGCATTCTTTTTCTGGTAAATGATTTTGGATTTCTTTTCTGAAAATTTTTCTGTACAAATACCTTTACCAATTGCCTAGCCCTGTCGGAACGCAGATTGAAGAATATCACGGCATCATTGTCGCTGATCAAGCCTTTTTTGTCCAAAACATAAGGTTTGATGAATTCGTCGGTCTCATTTCGGTTATAGCTTTCAACAATGGCCGTGCTGGCATTTTGAGCGGTTCTAGCCTTGCCGTACACCATCGCTTCATAAGCTTCTTTGGTCCTTTCCCATTTTTTATTCCTGTCCATGGCATAGAACCGACCCATAACAGTGGCTATCTTCACCTTGACCTTGCCGTTTTTGCTGCCATTGTTCTTTCTTTCAGGGATATAGCATCCCCATTTGCACATATCTCTTTCCAAGCAATTGATCAGCTTCAAAGCTTCGTGTTGAGGAGAATCACGTCCGTCAGTAAAGGCATGGACATAGACATTGTCGTAAAGCCCTTCTTTTCTTGTCATTTTCAAAAGAGCTTCGATATGGCAAGTGTCGCTATGCGGGCTCATGCCATTGGACAGCATGCCTATTATGTGAAGTTTGGACTTATTCTTCTTAACATGATTGAAAGCTTCTTTGAAGGCCGTATTTTTGAAAAAGGTTCCGTTTTTTATGCTTTCATTTATCATAACCGCGTCTTGTTTTACCACGCGTCCGGCGCCAATATTCATATGTCCGGCCTCTGAATTACCGACTTGTTTCGACGGCAAGCCGACATATTTACCATGGGCATAAAGCTTGGTCGAAGGATGTTTCTTTGCTAAGCCGTCGATCGTCGGAGTTTTGGCCAGATGAATGGCGTTTCCACGATTCGGCTTATCTACTCCCCAACCATCCAGGATCAATAATATCGCCTTAGAGGTAATGGCCTTAGCTTTTGACTTTGCTCTACTCTTTCTTTTCTTGGTCTTTTGAACAGTCTTGGTCTTTCTAACGGTCTTTTTGGAGGTCGCCTTAGCTGTCTTTTTTATTTTTTTCTTGGTTGTCCTTTTCTTTTTAACCATATTTTTATTTTAAGATATCTTCTATTTCCATAAGTCTGTTATATTTCGCCAGTCTTTCTCCGCGGGAAAGCGAACCGGCTTTTATATATTCACTGCCGACCGCTACTGCCAGATCGGCTATGAAATCATCAGTGGTCTCTCCGCTTCGATGCGATACCATCAGCTTGTAATTATGGTCTTTAGCCAATTTTATGCAGTCTATCGTCTCGGTCAAGGAGCCGACTTGGTTCAGTTTTATCAAAATAGCGTTGGCCGCTTTTTCTTTCAGGCCTTTTCTTAAGCGATCGATATTAGTGACAAAAAGATCATCGCCTATTAGAAGCATTTTGTCACCCAATTCTTTGGTCAATTCCCGCCATGATCCCCAATCATCTTCTGCAAGACCGTCCTCGATCGAGATGATCGGAAATTTTTTTAGCCATTCATTGTATAGTCCGATCAAGGTATCGGCGGTAAAATTCGAGTTATCCAATTTGAAAATATATTTACCCGTATCCTTATTATAAAGTTCCGAAGAGCCGACATCCGTTCCCAGTCCGATATCTTTGCCCGGTTCATAGCCGGCATTGATTATGGCTGAAACTATCAGCTCAAGCGCCTGGATGGTTGAATTGATGTTAGGAGCATAACCGCCTTCAGCGCCGATATCAGTATCCATGCCGGCTTTTTTCAAGACTACGCCCAGTTCGTGGAATATCTCAGCCCCCATTCTTACTTTTTCAGAAAAGCGCATATCCTTTACCGGCAATATCATAAATTCCTGAAAATCAAGATTAGTATCGGCGTGCTTGCCCCCGTTGAAAATATTAAAAGACGGCGTCGGCATTTTGTAATTATCCGTATCAAAACCGTAGGTTTCGGCTATATATTCATAAAGCTCCATACCGGCTTCCAGGGCGGCAACTCGCGCACAGGCCATGGAAACGGAAAGAATGGCATTAGCCCCCAGCTTTTCCTTGTTAGGAGTGCCGTCAAGCTCGATCATAGCCTTATCTATTCCTTGCTGGTCGCTCACTTCCCTGCCCTTCAATTCTTTAATTATCTTTTTATTGATATTGCCCACAGCGGTCAAGACGCCTTTGCCGTTATATCTTTTTTCATCCCCATCGCGCAATTCAACCGCCTCATGAACTCCGGTCGAAGCTCCCGAAGGCACTGAAGCCTTGGCTGACAAGCCTGTTTCCAGGATCACTTTGGCTTCCACCGTTGGATTACCCCGGCTATCCAATATCTCCCGAGCAATAATATTTTTTATTTTAGACATATATTTTTATTGATTATTTATTTCTCAAGTCCTGGCATTTTTTCTCCGCCCAGATAAGCCAGCATCGCCCCGCCGCCGGTAGAAACCCAATCTATATAGTCCTCGACTCCGGCTTTTTTTAAGGCTTGGATAGTTTCTCCGCCCCCGACAACTCCGAAGGCCGGACCTTTAGCTCGGCCGGCAAAAGCCTGAGCAATACTTAGAGTGCCGTGCTTGTAAGCATCTTCCTCAAAAAGACCAAGAGGCCCATTCCAAACCAATGTCTTGGCTTTCTTGATCGATCCGGAGTAAAGCTTGATGGTTTTTGGTCCGATGTCGAATATTTTATCTTTTTTACCCACTTCATCCAGGCGTTTTAAGACCGCTTTGCCTCTTGACTTGACCACAACATCGATCGGTAATATTATTTTCTTGCTTTTTGATCTTTTAGCGATCTTTATACTTTCTTTATCTACCAAAGACTCGCCGATCTCCATTTTTCGCGCTTTGAAAAAATTATTGGCCAAAGCTCCTCCGATCAGGATACTGGAAGCCTTGGGTTCAAGTTTCTTGATCAAGGCTATCTTGGTCTTTATTTTAGCTCCGCCCATAATAACCACAAGCGGTCTTTTCGGCCGGTTTATCTTATCAAGATTCTTTATCTCAGAGATCAATAATAGGCCTTCAAATGCCGGCAAGAATTTTTTGATAGCGCAGACAGAAGCATGAGCGCGATGAGCCACGGAAAAGGCATCATTTACATACACATCAGCCATCATAGCCAGCTCTTTGGCGAATTTCTTATCATTTTTCTTCTCTCGCTTGTCAAAGCGGAGATTCTCGATAAATAAGGCACGGCCTTCTTTTAACTGCTTGGCCTTTTTAAGAGCCTTTTCACCGCATACGTCATTTATATACTCCACTTTACCGCCCAAAAGGCTCTTAAGTCTTTTAGCGATGGGCTTGACCGAATATCTTGCATTTGCCTTCCCTTCCGGACGCCCTAAATGAGTGGCTATTATGAGTCTGGTCTTGTATCGAAGCAAATAGCGGATCGTCGGCAAAGCGGCAATGATCTTTTTTTCATCTTTTATTTTACCCTTGGAGATCGGTACATTAAGATCAAGGCGGACAAAAACACGCTTGCCTTTGATCTTTTTTATATTTTTATCGATTGGGTCGAATTTCATTTTATTTCAATTCTTTTAAAATAACTTCGATCCTCTGCTCTTGGCCGTCTTTGTAAATATTAAGGCTTACCTCATCTCCGGCCGCATATCTTTGAATTATATCAGTAAGGTCATTCTCCTTATTGATCTCCATATTATCCACGGAAAGTATAATATCTCCTTGCTTTAACCCGGCTTCTTCAGCCACACTGCCTTTTACGACAGCCACGCCACTGGCGTCAGGATAGATCAAAGCGCCTCGTGAATATCGGCTATTATCCTCTATAGCCAACTCTGAAAGCTCTACATAATTGACGCCCAGACTCGCTCTGGATTTATCTTCTTTGCTTAAGAGATTCTTCACAGCCGGATCAAAGGAGTTTACAAATTTCATCTGGCCTTTTTTATCCAGTAAGGCTATCAGATCGCCGTTAAGGTTGAAAATGAATGCTCTTTCAAAATAATTAGATAGGTCATCTGAAAAAACCACCTTATCCGAAGAGATATCGCTTGATCTGACCAAAGAGTCATCATCTTCTCTGCCTATCACATAGGTCAAAAAGCTATTCTTGTCCCAATCGACCGCTATCACCAATTGGCCATTGTTCAAATTCTCTTTGAAAGAAAATTGGCGCACCGGCAGGTCGCGAGCGTCTTTCAGATGTAGAAAAAGAAAATTATTGCCCTTTTCTCTTACCATTTCATCGATTTCAAAGATCTTCTTATCTTTGCTTATAGCCACATAATTGTTCAAGATCGCTTCCTTGGTCAATATCTCGCCAAAATCGGACAGCAATATCCAGCCATCGCTGGTCACAACCAAACCTTCAGCCACCTCTTCATCCATTTGATAATGATCATTGGGATCGAATTCAGCTTCAGATCCGTTGCCGGTATTTATCTTCTTGAAGATGCCGATAATGCCGCGGCTGGCGGAATTTATGGTCTCATTGATCTTGGCATCTTGCTCGACCGTTATATTCTTGGCATTCTCGATTATCAAATTAGCTCTCCTTAGATTATCAGTGGAATAATTTATCTTTCCATAGAACGGGACGCTGTAAATATCGTTCATTAGATACGAACGGGTTATCAATCCTCCGGCTATTCCGGAGCCAAGACCGAATATGACCGAGATCACTATCAATATCAAAACATTTTGACTCTTGTTATTCTTCATATTTTATATCCATTTAGTAGTGAATAATATTATTAATATACTCAAAAATCCAAAAAGCAAGTATAGTTTTATACTTCTTCTGTTTGGTGTATTCCTTAAAAATACTCTAACCAAACCTATAATTATATAATAGCAAATAGCTAAGATTAAACCAAGGGTATTGTGGTTGAAAGGAAAGAAATAAATAGCTATCGCTATTTCCATTAGGATCAAAGCCGGGATCAGAACATAGATAAACTTCTGCTTGAAAGTAGCTTTGTTCACCCAAACATTTTGGTAAAGCACCGCCAATATGATCAAGAACATTGATATGGCCGGTATCCACAAAGGAATACCGAGAAGCGTCTTTACGGCATAAGCGGAAGAGGCCGCAAAGAAAAAAGCTAAGAATCCTCCGTACGAAGAGATGTTTTCCAAAAAAGACTTTTCATACTTATCGGGCTTGATCAAAAAATAATAGGAATTATTCAAATAATGATAAAGAAAGAACAAAATAAAAATAAATAATACGTGGATGATCGCCTGATTAACGATCAAGCTGGCGTAAATAGCCAAACTAAATATCATCAGCATGGGCAATATCAGAAGATTCCACCAGGCTTCTTTTCTTCGTCCCGCCTTGGCGAACATTAATATCGAAATGATCGAAATAAAAAGCGCTGCCGCTATCAGATACCAAAAAGATCTTGGTCTTATCAAAAGCGCTTCCAAAAGCAATAAAACCGAGATCGGGGTTATAAATACGAGTAAATAAATGTATTTTTTCATAGTTTTATGAGAAGCCTCCGGCATTCATCTCTTCCCACTCATCTCCGGCTTCATCCCATTTGTAAGCTTTCATTCTTTGGCTCTTTTCCGTTTCGCTATAAACATACTCAACACTGGTTTCCGATCCTGCTCGATGAGAATAAGTGGTTTTCTTGTCCAGAACCACCGGCTTCTCTTCATACTCGAGCTTAACCCGGCCCAAGGGTGACTTGAAAATAACGTACTCCAGATCGATACCGCCCATTTCATCGATATGCTCTTCTTCATGCTCCTCAACCTCGAAATTATCCAAAATATTGCCTAATATTTGCTTCCATTTTTCGCTAGTCATATATTTTTATTTAAGTAATATCTCTTAGAATTATAGCATTTTAGGCCAAAAAATCAATGTTATGAACTGTGGGGGGTGTGGGGGCGCAGACTGTATTCACAACCGCAATAATTCTGCCGATAGAATTTATGTTTCTTGGATAGATCGATCGAGCGCTTGAATCCGTCTTTTTTCTTGAAATTCTCAGACAAGAATTCAACTCCGTGTTTCTTAGCTATTTCCTGGCCGATCTTATTTATCCTTTCTGCTTGCTTATGAGGGCTGACGCTCAAAGTCGAGGTGAAATATCTTATTCCTTCGCTCTTAGCTCTCTTAGCCGTTTCTTCTAGGCGCTTGCGGTAGCAGATCAAACACCTCTCCCCTCCTTCTTTATCCTTTTCGCGGCCACGCACGGCCTTTTTCCATTTTTGATGATCATATTCATCGATCAAAAGCTCAAGCCCCCTGATCTTGGCGATCTTTTTTACGTCTTTTGCTCTTTTTTCATATTCCTTTTTAGGATAAGTGTTGGGGTTATGATAAAAAAGAACTACTCTAAAGCCTTGCTTTTCCAAAACTTCGGAAACATAGATAGCGCAAGTGGCGCAACAAACATGGAGTAAAAGCCTTTTCTTAGACTCATGAAAAAGTGCTAAAGAAAAAACTATAGATATCATTATGCCTAAGTAGCCGCTGATAAGGTCATATATCGATGGACTTCGGCCCGGTACGAAAGCTTGTAAATACTCACCTAAAAAAACCATGAAGAAACCGCTGATAAAGGCCGTCAGGCAAGCTTTCTTCAAGCTGATGCGCTCAAAAGAATTCAAAAAATATATCAACAAGAAACCGAATACGGCAAAGATCACAAAATGTATGGCTTTGTCATAGAAGCTTATGCCGGCCGGATAATATTTCCAGGGCATGGGCAGAAGCAATATTATAAAAATAGCTGCCGTCCAGCAGATCGTCAGATAAAAAATTGCCAATCTTTTCAAATGATTCATTTATTACTCACTTTCTTATCGATCTTGGAAAAGAATATCACCAAGATGAACATTATTAAGATCAAAAACGATATAGCCAAAATTTTGCCTCGACTCTGCAAAAACAACCCGGACAAACCGAAAAATAAGGCAAAAGCATAAAAGACCAAAACAGTTGAGCGCGGACTCAAGCCCATGTCCAGCAAGCGGTGATGTAAATGTTTCTTATCGGAAAAGCGGAATGGATTTTTGCCTTTCAATAAGCGCCGCAGAATGGTCCAGGCCACATCCAGCATCGGCAAGCCCAAGACCAAGAGAG
>WJLG01000048.1 GCA_014728685.1 Candidatus Falkowiibacteriota bacterium | reverse complement strand
AGAGCGATCGCTATCTTGCCTCCGGAAATTATCGCCAAGACGCCCAAGATGAAGCCGACCAAAAGCGATCCGCCCTCGCCCAAGAATATCTTGGCCGGATTCCAATTCAATATCAAAAAACCCAGGCAAGCCCCGGAAAAGGCCAAAGAGGCCAAGGCTATGTCCGGCTGAAAATATTGAGTGGTAGCGGTAAAAAGGAATATCACCAAACCGCCGATACTGCCGATCCCGGAAACCAATCCGTCAACGCCATCCAAAAGTTTAGTCGTGTACATCATGGCCAACAGCCACAGGATTATCAATAAAGGCGAAAGCAGATACTGATCAAAATAGATATATCCACCAAAGGGGTTGGTGATCTTCTCTACTTCCACACCTCCGATTATCACCGAGATCGCGGCCAAGATCGGCCATATCAATTGCCGACCCGGTTTAAGGTCGTATTTATCATCCAAAAAACCGCCGATCATCAAGAAAGAAGCCCCGATGAACACTCCGAGCCAATGGCGCAATTCCAGATCTCCGCTGATAAGTTTCTCGCCAATAAGTAATAACACAGCGAAAAAACTCACAAAAATAGCCACTCCGCCAAGAAGCGGGGTGCTTTTTTTGTGTATTTTCCTGATCATATCCGGCTTATCTATGATCTGAAATCTTATAGCGATCTTTTTGATAGTTTTGGTCAAAAAAAATGCCAACAAAGCGCTGATTACAAATATGAATTGATAATTTAATTGCAGATCCATGATATTATTTTAAAAGACTTGGCTTTTTTATCGAATTGTGCTAATTTCAAATTAGAATCGATCTGTTCTTTTTTAAAAATCGAAAGGAGGTGAAAAATGATAAGCTCTCTGGCTGTAAGGAAAAGACCTTTGAACCGCCGACCGATCACTTCGATCGTTTACTCTGGGAATCATCGACCGCGCGGTCCAAGCAAGGCTCCGGGATCTTTGACCCAATACGTGAGAACGGCCTTGAAAATCCTTAAACGGTGCAAAGAAAGGGATTTTCTGCGCATAGTATCTAAGGCCGGGCATTTTTATCCGCTTTCCAGAATTCAGTCGCAAAAAAGGATCGGGTTATTTGCAAGACGCGAAAACGAGCACGATCCAAGACTGGAATTTAAAAACTGGGAGCAAGCCTTGATCTTTGTCGAAAAAAATAAGCGCAGTGGTCTGATATTCAGACTAAGGGCGAACAAGAATGTTATTGAAGTAACGATCGAAAGGGAGGACGGTTCACAGGATGGATAAAATCTTAGCTTATCTTATAGGGTATGGTCTTTTAAATAAGAACATACCCTATTATTTTTATAATTCTTTGGCTTTTCTCACCTCAATAGCGCCATCAGCATTCAAAACTATCGTATCCCGCCTCTCTATATCTCCGGAAAGCATTTTGACCGCTATCTCATTATCTATCTTCTTTTGCAAAAGGCGTCTTAAGGGCCGGGCGCCGAATTTCGGATCATAGCCTTCTTCGGCCAGCTTGGCAGCGCCTTGTTCATTGATCTCAAAAAATATTCCTTTTTCTTTCAATAATTTGCCAACACCCTTTAGCATCAGTTTGGCGATCTCGACCACATCTTTTCTAGATAGAGGTTTGAAGACGATCAGGCCGTCGAAACGATTTATCAGCTCCGGCCTCATTATCTTGTTCAGGTGTTCATTTATCAAGTCGGTCTTAAGCTCTTCGATATTAGTACCTTTGACGATCTCTTTTTGAATATAATTGGAGCCGGCATTAGATGTAGCAATGATGATGCTATTGGTAAAATCGATCGTCCGGCCTTCACCGTCGGTCAAGCGGCCGTCATCCATTACCTGCAAAAAAAGATCGAATATCTTGGGATGGGCTTTTTCAAATTCATCCAAAAGTATTAGGGAAAAAGGCTTTTTGCGCACCGCTTCGGTCAGATAGCCTTTATTATCGCTTGATCCGATCATCTTCTCAACGCTGTCTTGATGCTGGTATTCGCTCATATCCAAGCGGATCATATAATCCTTATCGCCAAAATACACCCTGGTAATGGTCTTGGCCAACTCGGTCTTACCGACGCCGGTCGGTCCCATGAATAGAAAACTGGCGATCGGTCTTTTGCCTTCTCTAAGCTCTACCCTGGCTCGGCGCAAGCTGTCAGCCACCGCCTCGACCGCTTCTTCCTGGTCGATCATATATTTATGGATCTCTTCTTCCAAACGAAGCAGTTTTTCACCTTCATTGGCCTCGATATCCTGAGTCGGGATATCAGTCATCTCATTGACCGTAATAGCCACATCATTTTTGGTGCAGATATAATTTTTCTTTTTCTCAGAAGATATCCTAGCCGCGGTCTTCTCCAATATCTCGATCGCTTTTGCCGGCAAATATTTATCATGCATATATTTGGAAGACAGATCTATAGCCGCTTCGACCGCGTTGTAAGAAATAAAAACGTTTTTGAATTTGCCTTCTATCCGGCTTACCTTGCTTTCCACGATCCTGATCGCCTGATCCCCTTCCGGCTCTTTGACCAGAACTCGGCTCATGGTATTGCCGATGGCCGTACCCTCGATATACTTGGCGTAATTGCGATTGGTAGCCGAAGACAGACAAAAAACATACTTTCTTTCCAAGGCATT
>WJLG01000047.1 GCA_014728685.1 Candidatus Falkowiibacteriota bacterium | reverse complement strand
GAATTTGACCGCTTCGTTCGAAAAAGATCCGCCATAGAGATCAGCCGGATCTTCGATGAATTTATTAATGAATTGAAAGATTATTATGCCGACAGATATCGACGTGAAAACCAATCCGACCAAAGACAACAAATAGAAGAAGGCGAATTTGGCCCCATTGTTCTTTTCCTCCATATTTTTTAGGTTAATTGTAAATTATTTTTCGATTATTTTGATGCCCAGCTCTTTCAATTGTTGGTTTGAAACCTCGGCAGGAGATCCAAGCATAGCGTCTTTAGCGCTTCCGTCTTTAGGAAAGGCGTATATATCGCGGATAGAATCGCAATCCAGAAGGACCATAAGCAGCCTATCAAGACCGGGGGCAATACCTCCATGAGGAGGAGCACCGTATTCAAAGGCTCTTATCATATGCCCGAATTTTTCATCAACTTGTTCTTTCGAATATCCGGCTATCTTAAAAGCTTTGTACATTATCTTGGGGTCATGATTTCTTATGGCTCCGGAAGATATCTCATAGCCGTTGCAAACCAGGTCGTATTGATAAGCTAAAATATCCAAAGGATCTTTTTCCTCAAGAGCTTTCAATCCACCCTGAGGCATTGAAAAAGGATTGTGAGAAAAATCTATTTTGCCTTCTTCTATTTCTGAATAATCATACATTGGATAATCATAGACCCATAACCAAGCTATCTTGGAATCATCTTTCAATCCCAATAGATCCCCGCAGTAAGATCGAACAGCTCCCAGGACATCACAAGCCTTTTTCCATTTATCAGCGGCAAAGAATATCACTTCTCCTTCCTTGGCTTCAAACTCAGCAACGATCTTCTTGGCAAGATCATCGCCTAAAAATTTAACTATCGGGGATTGCAGTTCATTGTTTTCTTTGATAATTATATAAGCCAATCCTTTCGCACCCTTGCTTTGTGCAAGCGGCGTTAATTCTTTATCGATCACTGCTCTGGTCAATCCTTTCTCAGCTTTGAAGGCATGCACTACCCCACCCTCTTTGACCGCATTGGCAAAAACCGCAAACCCACAATCTTTTACCATATCGGTCAGCGGCTTGATCTCCATGCCGAAACGAATATCAGGCTTGTCTGTTCCATATTTATTCATGGTTTCCAAATAGGTCATTCTCGGGAACGGACTTTGCATAACCTCCTTCTTGCCGAACTTCTCAGAAAGCTCTTTCATTAAAGGCTCTATCATCTGCCAAACATCTTCCTGCTCGGCAAAGCTCATTTCCATATCTATTTGATAAAAGCTTCCCGGATGCCTATCGGCTCGAGGATCCTCATCACGAAAACATGGAGCTATTTGAAAATACTTATCAAGACCGCCCACCATTAGAAGCTGTTTGAATTGCTGAGGGGCCTGCGGCAAAGCATAGAATTTTCCAGGGTATAGCCTTGAAGGAACCAAATAATCACGAGCACCCTCCGGTGATGAATTAGCCAAGATCGGAGTTTGCACCTCTACAAAATCTTTTTTATAAAAATAATCTCTTACATATCTTGTTAGCTCATTTCTTGTCTTTAAGATATCTTGGTGGCTCTTTTTTCTCAGATCCAAAAAACGATATTTCAAACGAAGGGATTCTGAAGCCGAAGCGTTCTTATCTTCATTTATCTCAAAAGGCAATACCTTGGAGGTATTCAATATTTCGATCTCATCGATCTCAACTTCTATCTCGCCTGTCTCCAATTTGGGATTCACCATCTCGTCGGGACGAGGAATAACTTCCCCCTTAACCCTGACAACCCATTCATTTCTCAACTTGTCGGCGGTTTCCCATGTGGATTTGTCCTTATTGGGATCGAACTTGATCTGCGTCAAACCGTAACGGTCTCTCAGATCTATAAAAATAACACCTCCGTGATCCCGGCGGCTATGCACCCAACCGGCCAATTCGACCTTGGAACCGACATTCTCCTTTCTTAATTGTCCGCAATTATGTGTTCTAAGCATAATATGATATTTAATATTATTCCCTAATATACTAACTTATCTTAGCTATTTTAGCAAGAAAACCATGAGCTATCGATATCGAAATTGTATTGCATGAATTTAACTATGGATCGGCTGATATTTTTGCGATCCTTACCGCCAACTTCCAAATAAGATAAATTTGGCAGATCATTACGCAATAAACTCTTGATAATATCCAAACTATCGGCATTTATCCTCCATTCGTTCAGATTGGGGCAAAATCCTATCAAAACGGATAATCTTAAAACAAAAGAAAAAAATAACATTTCAATATCAGCCTTACCCTTATCGAGAATATCAAGAAATTTTTTTAACAGATCAAAGACCTCGGCCTGTCCGTCAACTTCCCCCTCTCTGGTCAATTTATTTATCAAGCCCAAAGCTTTTCGAGCCGTCATCGTCTTTTTAAGATCGTTTTTTATATTTGAATAAAAACAAACGCCGACAGCCGACCCTAAATAATCATATTGCTTGCCGAAAACCACCATTAGCTTAGATAAAATCGCCGGCTCTATATGGCCGGATGTTTTGGATCTTATTCTTTTGGAACCCCTGGCTACCAATTCCAATTTTCCTTTTTCTCGGCTAAATACGATTATCTTATTGTCGTATTCTTTGAACGGCCGTCTATCAAGAATAATAGCCTTGGTGTCAAATGTCTCTTCCATTTTTATCCAAGAATGTCTGCAAGATAAGCATAGCCGACACCTCATCCCGACTGGCCTTGTCGCTCTTATGGCCCGGCAAAGAGTCAGCTTGCTTGCTGCTTAGTCTTTCATCTATTTGTTCTATTTTTATATCAGGATTACTCTCGCTTAATCTTTTTGAGAAATTGATGAATTCCGGATCCAGATCGCCTCTGCCTGTCATCGGGATTGGAGCCCCCAAAACCACGGTGGTGGCGCCTTCTTCTTTTATAGCCTCATTAACGGCTTTTAAATTTCCAACCGACGATAATGGCATGGGCAACCTGGTTTCACTATCAGCGATCGATAAGCCGATCCGCTTGCGCCCCCAATCTATTCCTATGTATATTTTCGGATCTTGTTCCATATTATTTAAGAGGTAATTACTATATTGCCCTTGTCAACAATGGCAATCGTATGTTCAAAATGAGCACTCAAAGATCCATCGGCAGTGACCACGCTGAATCCATCCGGACCGGACTTGGTGGCCGGCGATCCGACATTCACCATAGGCTCGATGGCTATTACCATTCCCGGCTCCAAAACCACATCTTTTATCCCCTCTTTGAGAAAATCATAATTGAAAACTTGCGGATCCTCGTGAACCTTATGCCCGACTCCATGCCCGACCAGATCCCTAACCACTGAAAAACCCTTGCTCTCCACGTGCTTTTGAATGGATTTTCCAATATCATTCAATGTATTTCCGGGCTTGGCTTTTCTAATGGCTATTTCCAAAGACTCTTTGGTAGCTGATAGCAACTTTTTGGTATGGCGGTCTATATCGCCGACAGCTATGGTTTTGGCCATGTCAGTATAAAAACCTCCGAAGCGGGAATACCTGTTTTCGATCTTCTTTTTCTTCTTTATCGGATACTCCATGCCGATATCAATACCGATGATATCGCCTTCATTCAATACTCTTCCCGGTATTGCGGGCTTATGAACTATTTCGTTGTTGACCGAAGTGCAAAGAGCAGTTGGAAAATATTCCCCGGAAAAGATCTCAAAGTTCTTAAAAGCCGGGCGTCCATCTGCTTTTTTGATCAATTCGCAAGCCAGCTTTTCCAAGTCCTCAGTGCTCACCCCGGGCTTAACCTCGCGCACTAACCTCTTCATGATAGATCCTAACTTTTTACCTCCTTCTTTAAGTATCTTTATTTCTTCTTTGGTCTTTTTACTTATCATTTTTATTAATCCTTATTAATAATAGCCTCTATCTCCTCTCTGATCTCTTCGATATCTCTCTCACCGTCGATCCTGTAAAAGTATTTCTTATCTTGAAAAAATTCCAAGACCGGTTTATTGCCTTTATGGAATTCCTCCAGTCTCTTGACCACCGCTTCTTCCGAATCATCACCTCTTTGGATCAAAGGAGAATGGCAATCATCGCAGATTCCCGACTCTTTGGGGGGATTGAATTTGGTATGAAAATTTTTCCCGCAGTCGCATGATCGGCGTCCGGTTATCCTTTCATTGACTGTGCTGTCGCTTACATCTATATAAAAAACAAATACCTGGCCGCCATTATCAATAATCTTATTTATATTCTTCAAGGCATAATCTATCTGATCCTCTTTACGCGGATAGCCGTCCAAAATAAAACCTTTTTCCGTGTCCGGACTTTCAAGCCTTTTTTCCAAAATTTCATTAGTGATATCGGTGCTTATCAGCTCTCCGTTATTCATTTTTTCCTCGACCAGCTTGCCTATATTTGTTCCCTTTTCAACTTCCTCCCTGAACAAAGCTCCGGTCGATATTACCGGAATGTCCAATTTTTCCGATAATGGAGCCGTCTGCGTTCCCTTTCCCGACCCCGGAGGACCGAGAAAGATCATCATTGTCTTTTTCATAGATAATTACCCCCTGTAAATTAAATAACTTATATACATTACATACAAACTCAATAAGGCTATGCCTTCATATTTATCCAATATATTCTTTTTTCCAACATATATCAGCATCAATAAGATAACTGTGATTCCGACCAATGTCAAAATATCAAAATTCAAAGCCGTATCAAAATTTATCGGACTGATAGCCGAAGAAAGTCCTAAAACCCAAATAAAATTAAAGATATTGGAACCGACCACATTACCAATAGCCATATCTGCCCTGCCTTTGCGGGCGGCAACGACTGAGGCGGCCAGCTCTGGAAGAGAAGTGCCGATAGCCACGATGGTCAAACCGACTAAAGCTTCTGACAATCCGAACATAAAAGCGATCTCTTTAGCTCCATTGACTATCCACTGTCCGCCAAAATACAATCCGGCCAAACCCAAGACCACCATTAGTAATGTCTGCCAAGCGCTATAGACTTTAATGTCATCTTTTTGGGAAATATTTTCCAGCACATTCGTTTTCTGCTTGCTGATACCGAAAGTATAATACATAAAAATGGCAAAAAAGAGCATCAAGACCAAACCGTCGCTTCTGGTCAGGGCGTTGGAAGTATAGCCATCCATAGCATAATCATTTATCATGATCGCCACTGCTACCACTGCCAGCAATGAAAAAGGTATCTCCTTATTTACGGTATTCTTTTTCAAGGTCAAAGGAGTTACGATGGCCGCCACTCCCAATATCAAAAGAGTGTTCGAAATGTTCGAACCGATAACATTACCCAAAGAGATCCCCGTACTACCTTTGATGGCGGCGATAACACTAATGATCAATTCCGGCGCCGAGGTTCCGAAAGCCACGATGGTCAAACCGATCACCAAATCGGATATCTTAAGCTTCTTGGCGATCGATGATGATCCTTCGACCAAAATATCAGCTCCTTTGATCAGGAGAAAAAAACCAATTAAAAATAATAATAAAGTTAACCACATAATTTTCGATCAAAATCCCAATGGGCGTCCGCCCCCGGCTCCCGGAGGAGAAGTTTTACCGGTTTGCGAGACAGTATTATTGCTTACACTCTTGCCGGCTTTTTGGCTTTTGGCAAAAGGGTTTTTGTTTTTGTTTGACATTCCCATGGCAAAGCCGGGTCTACCAGGCCCTTTCTTGGATGTAGCTTCGGCTTGGGGGCGTCCGATCATGGAAACCCTGGTTCTTGTCCGTACATCTCCGCCGGCAAATTTGCCAGTACTTTCTTCATAGGCCGTAGCCCCATAAGAAGAAAATCCTCCAGTCTCCTCGGATGAACGCCTTGAGTCATATACATTCCTCTTCTTTTTCATCTCTTCCTCTTTTTTAAGCTTGCGCATCTCCATTCTGCTCAAAGGTTTTTTTTCTGCTTTTGAGTTGGAATGCTTGTCTGTCATAATTTATCTTTTATATTGATCAATTATCTTTTTGATCTCTCTTTCATCTTCCTTGTTCAAATTTTTGTCCATTTTCTTGATCTTTCGCCAAAGACAATATCTTTGCCGAAAGGAAAGCCCGCCTCTTTTGATGTATTTCTCATAACTCTTAAAAGCTTTGGTGATGGCGGGAATATTATTCTTCAGATTCTTCAGCTCCCCATATCTAGTTATACTTTTCAATTTCTCACTGAAATTCCCCAAACCGCTTTTGATGCTGAATTTATGACCAGCCTTAGGTAAATTAAAAAGTCCCATATCATCTTTATAAATACCAAATAGATCCGAAGATCGGACCTTCTTGTGATATTTATGCAATTATAAGTATACTTATATTATAATACACTTTTAGGTATAAAAAAAGCCCTTAAAAGGGCTTTTATATGTGAAGTTTAGCTTATTTTGATTCGTATTCTCTCATGGTCAGTTGCGATTCTATCTGCTTGACGGTCTCTATGACCACGGAAACCACGATCAATAAAGACGTTCCGCCGATAGCCAATGATTGAGTACCGGTAAAATATCTCATTATCAGAGGCAAAATCGCGATCACAGCCAGAAATAAAGCTCCAACAAAGACTATCCTATGCACTGTATAAGCCAAATAATCCCTGGTGTTGGATCCCGGTCTTATGCCGGGAATAAAAGCTCCTTGGCGCTGAAGATTCTCGGCTATCCTATCCGGATGGAATATCACCTCGGTATAGAAATAAGTAAAAGCAAAGACCAAAGCAAAATATGACAATCCGTAAATAAGTTGGTTGTTCAATATCTCTATCACCCATTCTGAAAAAGAAGCGATCCATTCGGTTCTGGCATTTCTGAAGAATTGAGCGATGGTTGCCGGGAATGTCACCAGGGCGATAGCGAAAATGATCGGTATTACGCCGGCCATATTCACTCGCAAAGGAAGATGAGTGGCTGTGCCTCCATAAGATCGATTACCCCTGATCTGCCTGGCGTGCTGTATCGGGATCTTTCGCTGTCCTTCATTGATGAAGACAACACCGATTATGGTTATTATAGATATAGCTATAAAACTGATGATCGTGAAAAGCTTACTGGAATCATAAGTGACAACCGTTTGCTGTATGGCTTGCGGCAAGCTGGAAACTATACCGGCGAAGATAAGCAAGGAAATTCCATTACCGATATTCTTCTCACTGATAAGTTCGCCCAGCCACATTAGAAATACAGTACCGGCAGTGATCACGACGACCATACTAAAAAGATCAAAAGACGATACATCTCCAAGTATCTCATAAGACGATCTCCTAAGCAAAGTGATCATGGAGATGGATTGCAAAGCAGCCAAAGGAACGGTTGCCCAGCGAGTCCACATATTTATCTTCTGCCTTCCGGCTTCTTCTTTTTGCATCTCTTCCAAGGCCGGTATGACCATGGCCAAAAGTTGGAATATGATGGAAGCGGTGATATAGGGAGCAATACCCATCATCACTATGGAAAAATTCTGCATTCCGCCTCCGGAAAATATATTCAAAAGTCCTAATATCTGGCTGGATGAAAAAAGATCCCTCAAGGCGTCCACATTAACATTCGGAATAGGTATGTGGGCTGCGAATCGAAAAATAGCCAGCATCAACAATACGAAAATGATATTTTTCCTCAAATCGCGAGCTCGCCAAATTTGGGATATTTTGGATATCATAAAAATAAATTCTATTTTTTAATTTGTCCGATAACGCTTTTGGAAAGCTTGACGTTTTCGAACTCGACTTTTACCTTGAGTTCTTCTTTGCCCAAGATCTTTATTGGAGAGTCGGTCTTGTCTACTAAACCTTTTTTAGCCAAAGTCTTAGGGTCGACTTTTTCTCCATTTTTGAAATTCTTATTGATAGATTCTACTTTAACAACTTGATTCTTAGGTCTGGCTGATTTGAAGCCTCTGACTTTCGGAGTTGCTAAAAGCATTTGCCTCATACCAAGACGCTTTAGGCCGGATACGCCGGATCTGCACTTCTGGCCTTTCATACCCTTGCCGCTATAGTTGCCGCTGCCTGAAGAATTGCCGCGACCGACTCTTCTTCTCTTGGTTTTATTGGTTTTGATATTATTCAATGATAAAGTCATATATTTTATTTTATCAGATAACTATCGTTATTCGCAAAATTAGCTGCCTTTCTTTTTGTCTTTATTGGTTTTATCTTCTTTTTTCTCTTCATTTTTGGAAGCTTCTTTGGCCTTGGCGGGTTTAATGTCTTTTTTATCGGCCTTTCTGACCTCTACCTTTTTCAACTTTCTCAAAGCATCCAAAGTACATTTGGCATTGCTCAATTTATTGTTCGTTCCCAATATCTTGCTGGTAATATTCTTTATACCGGCCAATTCCAAAATAACACGCACCACGCCTCCGGCAATAACGCCTCGTCCGCTCTTCGCTGGCTTGAAAACTATCTTGGCAGCGCTGAATTTATTGAAGATCTCATGAGGGATCGTATCTTTTATCAAAGGCACATCAACCAGGTCTTTCTTTGCCCTGTTGACCGCTTTGTTAACGGCTATGGTAACGTCCGCTCCTTTGCCGACGCCGACGCCGATCTTGCCTTTCTTATCTCCAACAGCTACGCAAGCTCGAAAACGCATTCTTTTACCTCCGGCCATAACCCTGGTAACTCTGGCAATATCCAATATTCTCTGATCGAATTCATCCCTCTTTTCTGAAAAACGCTTATCTCTTCTGAAATTCCTCTTTCTGTCTTTCTTGGTCGGATCGTTTTTCTGAGGAATATTCTTGTTTTCCGTTTTTCCCTCTTTATTCAATTGTTTTTTTTCTTCGGTCATATTTGATTATACGCACTTATCTTAGGAATAATGTTTATCGTGCGAATTACTCTTTCTTTAAGACTTATTCGTTTGATCAGTTAGAATTTTAATCCGCCTTCCCGCGCTCCTTCAGCCACCATCTTAACTCTCCCGTGATATCTGTGTCCGCTTCTATCAAAGACTGCTTTCTTGATACCTTTTTCCAAAGCTTTGGCAGCTAATTTCTTACCCAATTCAAAAGCCTGTTCGGTTTTCTTGCCGGATTTCTTTATTTCTTTGGCATTAACGCTCACCAAAGTATTCCCCTTATCATCATCTATTAATTGAAGATAGGTGGACTGGTTCGACCTAAAAACACTCAATCTCGGAGCATCTTTAGTACCGTGGATCTTGGCTCTAACTCGCCTTTGTCTTGTTTCTTTTTTTACCAATTTATCTTTTTTCATATATTATGATCTATATATCTTATTCGCCTTTAGCAGCTGATTTTCCTTCTTTTCTGCGAATGATCTCATCAACATACTTGATGCCTTTACCTTTATAAGGTTCCGGCTTTCTTACTTTTCTTATTCTGGCAGCCACTTCTCCGACCATCTGTTTATCAAAGCCGGAAATGGTAATGATATTTCCTTCTACAGTAGCACTCACTCCTTCCGGCAGATCGAATTCAACCGGATGTGAAAATCCAACATTCAAAACAAGTTTATTGCCTTGCGCTTGAACCCTGTAGCCAACACCGTTGACTTCCAGCTTCTTCTCAAAACCCTCTTCAACGCCTTTGACCATATTGTTTATCAAGCTTCTATATAAACCCCAAAAAGATTTCTGCTCTTGATCATCCTTATCTTTGATATCAACAATGATCTTATCGCTTTCGACCTTAACATCTACCAAATCTTTGATCTCTTGTTTCAACTCGCCCTTAGGGCCTTTGACAATTATAAGATTACCGTCGATCCTGGCCTCGGTTCCTGCTTTTAATTCTATTGGTAGTTTTCCTAATCTGGACATATAATATTCAATATTCGTGCAATTCGCCAATTATGCGAATCTCGCAAATAATAATTTTAATTAATATATTTCGCAAATGACTTCTCCGCCCATGCTCTCTTTTCTGGATTCTTTATTGGTCATCAATCCCTTGGAAGTGGAGATGATAGCCATGCCAAAACCATTCAGTACTCTGGGTAATTCATCCTTGCCGACATAAACTCTTCTTCCCGGGGTACTGATCCTCTTCAAGCTGGAAATAGCCGGCTTACCGCTTTTTCTGTATTTCAAAACCAATTTGAATTCCTTCTTCTTGCCTGCATCATCGCCGCTTTTGACCTCTTCGCACTTGGCGATCCAATTCTCTTTTTCCAATATTTTGCCGATCTGATATTTTATCTTGCTCATTGGCAAAACTATCTCTGATTTTCTCACAGCGGACGCATTTCTTATTCTTGTTAGCATGTCTGAAATTGGGTCTGTCATATATTTATATCAATAAAAAATTTATAAATTTAATTACCAAGATGATTTCTTTACTCCCGGCAGCTCTCCCTTATCAGCCAATTCTCTAAAGCAAATACGGCAAAGATCGAAATCTCTAATATAACCCTTATTCCTGCCGCAACGCCAGCATCTCCTGATGACTCTGGTAGGAAATTTTGGTTTTCTTTTTGCTTTTGCTATTAATGCTTTTCTAGCCATATGATAATATATTATTTCTTATTTTCCTCTTTTTTAAATGGGAAATTCATAGCTCTGAACAAAGCCAAAGCCTCGGTCTTGTCCTTGGCGCTGGTGGCGATATTCACTTCCAAACCATGAACATTCTCCAAGCTCTGTTCCTCTACCTCGGGGAAAGCCAAAACTTCCTTAAAACCGATACTCATATTTCCCGTCTTATCGATAGTCTTGTCGGTAATACCTCTGAAATCCCGAACTCGAGGGAAATATATATTTACCAGCTTTTCAACAAAATCATACATTCTATCACCGCGCAAAGTGACTTTGGCGCCAATGATCATTCCTTGTCTTATCTTGAAAGCGGAAATAGCCTTTTTAGCCTTTGTTTGAGCCGGCTTTTGTCCGCTGATAGCTGTCAAATTATTGATAACTGAATCGACATAATCCTTATCTTTGGTGTGTTTTCCAAAACCTACGTTTATAGACACCTTTAACAAGCGAGGCACGGCCAATACATTCTTAATACCCAGCTCTTCTTTGATCTTTGGTAATATTTCTTTTTTGTATAATTCTTTTAATCTCATATTTTTAGTCAATATTTGCTTGGCATTTTTTACAATACCTGATTTTTCTTTGTCTGGTCTTTTCACCTTTCTTTTCTTCGATATATTTATAAGCGACCCTGGTCGTTTTTCCGCATTTCGGACAAACCAGCATAAAATTAGACATATCCATCGGAGCCGGGAACTCGATCCTTTGTCCCTTTTCTCCTTCTCTTCTCGGCCTGACATGCTTGATCAGAAGGTTCAACCCTTCAACGCTGGCCTTTTTGCGATCAGCAAAAACCTGCATGACTTTTCCGGTCTTGCCTTTGTCTTTGCCTGCTAATATTTTTACTTTGTCGCCTGTCTTGATCTTCATACGATATTTATATTCACAGATCAGCCTTTATTGCCAATCTTCTGATTTATTTATAGAACTTCGGGAGCCAATGAGGCTATCTTGAAAAATCCTTTTCTTCTTATCTCTCTGCCGATCGGACCGAAAACTCTGGTACATCTAGGCTCTTTCTTATCATCAATAATAACACAAGCGTTGTCATCAAAACGCAGATAACTGCCATCATCTCTTCTGGTCTCTTTTTTGGTCCTCACGATCACAGCTTTGACCTTATCGCCTT
>WJLG01000046.1 GCA_014728685.1 Candidatus Falkowiibacteriota bacterium | reverse complement strand
CCAAGCCTCATTTTGGTATTTGCTTTTGGTAGATACGACTTCTACCCAGTAATTAGGATAATTTATTATCGGATTATTTTCTATCTGAGGCATTTTGGCTACTTCAAAATTCAGCTTTGGAGCTCTGGCCTTGATGATCGGCATATGATAGGCATAGCCGAACATGATAGCCAGCTTTCCTTGGATGAACATATCCAAGGAATTTATCATATTGCTGGTCCAGCAATATACTTCTTTGCCCGGATTGGAGAAGTCGGTATAGAATTCCAAAGCGCCCAGTCCGGGGTGGTGGTTCAAATTCTTCGGCATGGAGTGGAAAGTGATCCGGTTCTTTTCATCGGCCATGACCGCTCCGTTCTGCATCATCAATAAAGACAGGATGTCAGCCGATCTTTCGATGTTTTCCGCTCCGCCCAGAGCAACGCCTGACTGGATGATGGATCCAAGGCTGTTTTGCTTGGTGAGTTTTTTGACTGCTTGTTGAAAAGCCTTGTTCCAGTACTCGGGAGCCTCGACAATACCGGCATTGTTCAATAGATCCTTGTTGTAATACATGGCCAAAGTGTCTATCGACAAAGGCAGGCCGTAGATGCTCTTGTTTCCATCTTCTTCCAGGACCACATCGTCATAAACCACATCCACGAACTTTTCTTTCAGGTCTTTCAAGGTTAGGCTTTTGACGCTTCGCAATTCCGGTACTACTTCTTTTTTCAAGGTTCCTTTGGTGACCGGGAAGACCAGGGTGGTCTGAGGCGGCATGGCGCTGATCTTGTTCTGATAATCCGGGATCCAAGTATTTTGGATACTGAAGATATCCGGTCCGCGGTCTTCGGCCAGAGCGTTGATCAGCTCTTCTTCATATTCTTCGAAAAGCAATTTTTTGTAGTTGATGGTGATGAATGAATGGCGGGCGTTGTAGTCGGCAATGATCTCTTCAAAGGCATCGGAGTCATCAAAGACTCGCCAATATTCCAAAGTGATCGGCTCCATAGCTTTTTTGGTCTGCGAGCTGGGAAGCTTGCAACCGAAGCCGCTGGTCAAAATGAATGTTGATATTAAAAATAGAGCAACTATTTTGGTTTTCATAGCTACTTAGAGATTAATTTTCTTATTTTTATTATAACACGAAAATTTAAAAAATAAAAAAGCTTTGCCTTTAATTAAGGCAAAGCCGATTGACCCTTAGGAGAGGGGATGTTCCTGCTTGAAAACGATGCACCGTTTTTTGTTTTCCGGATCAGCAAAATAAACGCAAGGCGCTAGCGACTGACAGGCTTGATAAACGCATTCGTGATCCGGACATATATTCTGTACATGCTTGAAGCCCGGAGGGCATATGCCCTTTAGCAATGACTCTTTGTCAATATCATGAGCTCCGGAGATGGTTATTCGAGTAACCGATGGATTTCGTCTTTGTTCCCTTTGTATTCTGGCAAGTTTTATGCCATTTTTTGAACCAATGGTAAAATTTCTGAAATAAGTTCTAAGATGCTTACTGTAGCCTCCGTTTAGGAAATAAGGCCTTACTTTGACTCCATAGACTTCAATTATCACTACTGCCTCCCTGAAAAAGGTTAAGGTTAGAAAAGAGCAATATTTCAATTTAATAAAAATATGAGTCGGTGTCAAGCAAACATCTCTTTATTGCGATATTGCAGGGCTTCGGCAATATGCTCGGAAGAAATAACGCTTCTTTGATCAAGATCAGCTATAGTTCGCGCTAATTTTAGGGTTCGGAAGTAGCCGCGGCTGCTTAAATTCAGGGAATTAACAGCATTTTCCAAAAGAGATTTGGAAGCGCTATCCAGCTGGCAATATTTGCCAATTTTTTCTAAATTCATCTCCGAATTGGAAAAAGCCTCATCTGAAAATCTATTTTTTTGAACATTTTTTGCTATTATTACACGTTTTTTTATGGTTTCAGAATTTTCTGAACTTCTTTGAGAGCTGAGCTTGTCAAAATCGATCCGTGCTACTTCAAGGTGCATATCTATCCTGTCCAAGATCGGTCCGGAAACCTTTTTTCGGTAATTGTATATTTGGGCATTGGAACAAGTGCAGGCTTGCTTTTCATCTCCCAAATAACCGCATGGACAGGGATTCATAGCTGATATTAGGATAAATTTAGCAGGAAAATTGATACTGGTAGCGGCTCGGCTAATAGTGATATTGCCTTCTTCAAGCGGTTGGCGCAGGCATTCTAGGGCCATTCTGGGAAATTCCGGGAATTCATCCAAAAAGAGCACTCCTCGATGGGCTAAGGTGATCTCACCCGGCGTAGGGCGGGTTCCGCCTCCGACCAAAGCGACATGAGAAGCTGAATGGTGCGGGGAGCGGAAAGGGCGGCTGGTGATGATCCCGCTTTCTTTCAGTTTGCCGGCCACGCTGTAGATCTTGGTGATCTCAAGCGCTTCCTTCAAGTTCAGGTTGGGCATTATCGAAGGAAAAGTTTTGGCCAGCAAAGTCTTGCCTGATCCGGGCGGGCCGAATAAAAGGATATTGTGATTGCCGGCAGCCGCGATTTCCAAAGCTCTTTTGGCATGTTCATGCCCTCTGATGTCAGCCATGTCGTTTTCAGTTCCTTTGTTCACAAACGAGGTTTTTTCCAGGCCGACTTCGGGAATGATGTTTTTGTCTTGAAGATGAAGTATGAGCTGTCTGAGGCCCTTGACCGGGATCACTTTTATGTTTTGGATTATCTTGGCTTCGGAAGCGTTTGCTTCCGGCACGAAGATCGTCTTAATACCTTTTTCCCTAGCCTTGATCACGATCGGCAAAATACCGTTGACCGCTCGGACGTCGCCATTCAAAGCCAGCTCGCCGACCAAGATCGCTTGATCCAACTTTTGGGCGGAAAAAAGATTGCCCATCAAAAGGATGCTGGCGGCGATCGGCAAGTCAAAACCGGGACCGGCCTTTGGGATATAGGCCGGAGCCAAGTTGATGGTCACTTTTAATTTAGGAAAATTAAAACCTGAGTTCTTGATGGCGCTGCGCACTCTTTCTCTGGCTTCGGACACCGCTTTGTCCGGCAAGCCGACAACGGAAAAGGTTCCCAGCTCGCCACCGCCGCTATCAGCCTCGACTTCGATGATTTCCGCGCCCAGGCCGACGATGGTGGCTGACCATAGTTTACTGGACATAAGAATTTATTATTTGATATCTTCAGGAATATTTATTTCGATAATTTCGCCGACCATATCTTGAGAAACGATCCCCGGATTCAACTCTAAAACATAAAGGCAGTTTTCGCTTGGCTGATACAGGGTGCAGTCTTTGCCTTTTTCGCACGGCTCGGCTTTTTTGATATCGACTATCCTTTTGTTCTTATCGATGAATATCATATCCAGAGGAATGAAAGTATCTTTCATCCAAAAAGTATGCCGGTCTTCTTTTTCAAAAACAAAAAGCATACCGCAGTCAGGACATAGCTTAAGCCTAAGGGATAGGCCCTTTTTTCTCTTTGCCGGAGTATCGGCGATCTCGATCTTGATCTCTTTGCCCCCGATCTTTACTTTTTGTTCGATCTTTTCCAGTTCCAGAACGATGATCTGCGGACGGGCGAAGAAGCGCATGGGCAAAAGGACCGTCCCGATGCCATTGGAAGTGATGGTTTTTCCAAAAGGTGTCTCGGTTTCTCCGGAAACGTATTTTTGCCCGTATTTTGACATAGTGACCGGAGCCCAAAGGCCGAAGAAGGTTATTTGTCCGCCATGAGTATGGCCGGAAAGCACCAGATCAACCGTGGAGTCTTCATCCAACTCTTCGGAAATATCCGGACTATGCGATAGTAATATAGTGAAATCATCTTCCTTGGTATTTTCAAGAGTTTTTTCCAAATTCGGATGGCCGTAATCAGAATCGTCGATACCGGCCAAAACCAAATTAGGACTGCCATTCTCTCCGGCTATGACAAAAGAACGGTTGACCAGAGAAGAGCCGCCGAACATATTGCGGGTTTTTTCGACATCATAAAGATAATCATGATTGCCCAGTATGCCGGCATATTTTGCTTTTCCGCCCAAGTGCTTATAGACCGATTCGAAGAATTCTTGCACTTTTTCTTGGCCGCCATCAGCATAATCCCCGCCGAAAAGCACTTGGACCACATCCGGTATTTCGGAAACCCTTTGCAAAAGATCATCGAGCCTTTGCCGGGAAAAGAATCTTCCATAATGGGTATCGGTAATGAACACCAGTTTTTTACCCGAGAAATTTCTGGGTATTTGCGGATGGGAGATCGTTATATGTTTTTCTTCGATCAGATAAGGTTCAACAAAAGAATAAACAAGGCATGATACCATAAAAACAGCAATCAAGATCGCTGCGATCAGAAGATTTTTTTTCATATATTAATTTTTTAGGTAGTCCTCGATCTTGATGCTTAGAAGCTGGCTGATGCCGTCATCCTGCAT
>WJLG01000045.1 GCA_014728685.1 Candidatus Falkowiibacteriota bacterium | reverse complement strand
GGAAGCAAACCAAGCCGGATGGGTAAAATCTCCGGTAGCAATGATGTCCACGCCTTTTGCCCGACAAGCCTCATCGATATTTGCAAGCTCAAGCGCTTTGGAGCAAGCGCGGGAATATTTGGAGTGGATATGTAAGTCTAAGATTTGTTTCATTGCTGCATTATTTCATGATCACATTGCTCAACAATGGAACAATGCGACAATGAAATTTACTAATGCCTTTCAACGATTAAATTATTTATCGAACAAACTTTCTGCTATAGCCAACTCTTCCTTACTATTAATCCCCATCGCTTCTTTAGGATCGATCGAAGAGCTGGCGATCTCATGCCCTTCGGCAAAAGCCATCTTTACCATATCGGTCAAATAATACTCTTGCTGGTTATTTTCATTTCTCAATTTATCGATATTATCGATCAGCCATTTTTTATCAAAGCAAAAAAGCCCGGGGTTCACTTCGCAGATCCTTTTTGTATCATCGGAAGCATCTTTGAATTCCACTATCTTTTCGATCTTTCCGTTCATATCCCTGACTATCCTGCCCCAGCGATAAAAATTATTGTGCCACTTATCAAAATTGGGTACATTGACGGTCATCATAGTTAGGGCTCCCTTATGTTCCTTTACCAATTTCCTCATCGACTCAGGCTTTAAAAAGGGATGGTCGCCATAGAAGCTGATCAAATTCTCAACCTCGGATCCGATCAGATCACGAGCCGAGGCAAAGGCATGGCCGGTGCCCAGCTGTTCCTTTTGGATAGCATAATCGCAATCAAAAGAGTTCAGAGCTTTCTTGACCAGATCCTGATTATCAGGCGAGACTACCACTATCGGCTTATCGCAAACGCCCGAGGCCAAGATCGCTTCGATCAAATATTGGATCATCGGCTTATTATTGACCGGAACCAAAACCTTGGGCAATTCATCATTCATTCTGGTGCCTTTACCGGCAGCCAATACTATAACTTTATTCATATTTACAAACACTAATCTGCCAATACTGCTACCAATCTATAAATATTAGTGGATTAGCATTCAATTCGTAGATTAGCGTGCTTTATTTCATTTATGACTTTTTGCGCTAGTTCATCAGCCTTTTCCGGACTGGAGCTTTCCGCATATATTCTTATTATCGGTTCGGTATTCGAGGCTCTCAAATGCACCCATTCCTTATAAAAATCAACTCTAACGCCGTCAATATCAGTGATCTTTTCATCTTTATATTTATTTTTGAAATCTTCTAATGCTTTTTTCAGATCCATGTCTTGACCAAGCTCGACTTTATTCTTGGAAATAAAATAGGCCGGATATTTCTTTTTTAATTCTGAAACTTTCAAGCCGTTTTCTGCTAAAAAAGATAGGAATAATGCGACTCCTACCAAAGAATCGCGCCCATAATGAAGCTCGGGATAGATGACGCCTCCGCTTCCCTCGCCGCCGATAACAGCTCCTGATTCTTTCATTTTCAAAACCACATTTATCTCACCGACTGCTGAATAAGAATGCTTTCCATTGTGCTTTTGCGCTATTTCTTTCAAGGCCGATGATGATGATAGGTTGGAAACGGTATTTCCACCGCCAACTTTTCCTAAAACATGATCAGCTGCGGCCACGATCACATATTCTTCATTGAAAAAAGATCCGTCTTCGCAAACCAATGAAAGCCTATCTCCATCAGGATCGGTAACCAAGCCGACATCACAGCCGTTTTCTTGCACTGTTTCTGACAACTGCGTTAAATTCTTATCCAAAGGTTCCGGATCATGGGGAAAAATTCCGGAATTATCACAATTTATTTTTTTGATCATCCTCACACCCAGTCTTTCCAATAAACGCGCTATTGCCGGACCGCCGACCGAATTCACACCATCAATGGCGATGGAAAAATCCGCTTTGGCTATCGCCTCTTGATCCACCAAGTCCAGCTCCAGGATCTTGTCGATATGCTTTTCCAAAAAAGTATTATCCTCTTCTCTTTTGCCTATCTTATCTTCCAAAACGAATTCATAGTCATCTTTATCAACGATAGCTAATATCTTTTTTCCTATTTCTTTTGTCAAAAATTCACCATTATGATCGACCATTTTCAAAGCATTCCAACCGTTGGGATTGTGCGAGGCCGATAAGATAATTCCGGCTTGAGCCTTTTCCATTATGACCGCCATCTGCATGGTTGGCGTGGTTATCGCCCCGGCATCTACCACGTCTATTCCCAGACTATTCAATGTTCCGGCCGCCAGATCAAGATAAAAAGAGCCTGAAGGCCTGGCATCTCGAGCCAAAACCACCCTTGGTTTAAGATCTTTTTCTTTTAAGCAAGTACCGAAAGCGGCAATGAACTTGACCACATCTATCGGAGTCAAATTCTCTTCTATCCGACCGCCAACAGTGCCTCGAATCCCGGAAATTGATTTGATCAATGGCATAAATAAAAACAATGAAGCAATTTAATAATGCAACAATGTAAATAATATATTATCATTAATCGCAATTTTAGGCAAAAAAATGCCCTGACCGAAGATCAGAGCAAAAACAGACGATCAATCAAGAGCAAAAGGTACGTTCGAATCT
>WJLG01000001.1 GCA_014728685.1 Candidatus Falkowiibacteriota bacterium | reverse complement strand
TAGCGAAGCAAACATTTAACACGATACTTGATATCGATGATCATCATCTGCAAATTGTCTTAAATCAAGGATCAAGAGAGCCGATATTTGAATTTCTACAGCCTCAAGAGGCTGTTTATGTAAAGATAAATAAAATGAGGTCAAGGACACTGGAAGGCACATTTGAAGAGATCGATGAGCTTTGTAGTTGTGGCGCACACTTGATACTGGTAAGGAGAAAAGAAAAAGATGATCTTATGATCTGCAGAAGATATACGTGCGGAATA
Organism: Candidatus Falkowiibacteriota bacterium; assembly: GCA_014728685.1. Lineage (GTDB taxonomy): Bacteria > Patescibacteriota > Patescibacteriia > Patescibacteriales > WJLG01 > WJLG01. The sequence continues at coordinate 6,703 of WJLG01000001.1, read as the reverse complement.
GTCCATAATTAATTCGCATTGTCAGCGAGTCGAGCGGCTTACAATATTAAGAGCCGCTTTTTTAATAAAAATAACCGCATTTCAGAGAAACGCGGTTTTTCTTTCCAGGCTGGCTCCGTAGCCATCCTTATTGTGAAAAGTGCAGGCCGTTAAACAAAAACAGTCATTTCGAGAATGAATGATGATCTCAAGTTCTTCCAGATCTTTATCATCTTTAGGGCTCTCTGTGATTTTCGCTTCATAATTTCAGACATCTATGATCATGGAGATCTTGGCCTGGGCATAGCCCCATTTGCCGAAAAAAGCCTCAACAGTTTTGCCTCTTATTTCGATATTTTTGAGTCTCATTTTTTCCTCCTAAGAAAGGTCTGATAAAAAGTTAGCATTAAATTTGAAGGCAGTCAAATTGCTTGGCTTACATTAAATAAACATGCTATAATATAAGAATATGAAAGGAAGAAGGTCCGCAATTTTTGTATTTTCTATCTTGGGCTTATGGCTGATGTTTTTTGTATATATTTCGAATATTCAAGCAGCCGCACCTAATATTTCTTCTTTAACTCCGGCCAATGCTCGCACAGGTGTTGCTTCCACTTCCGATTTGCTTATTAATTTCGACACTATCACCGGTTCGGCTTCCGGAAATATCTATATCAAAAAGATGTCCGATGATTCCATCTTTGAGACCATTGTCGCATCCTCAGCTCAAGTGACGGCGCAAAGCGGATCAGGCTCTACCACCTTTACCATTGATCCATCAGGTCTTTTGGGCGATGGCATAGAATATTATGTAGAGATCGACGCCGGAGCTTTTGTAGAAGCATCAAGCAGCGATCCCTTTGCCGGCATTTCCGGTACCTCAACTTGGAATTTCATCAGTTTGAATAGAAATTATGTGATCGGGCTTTTGCATGATGTATATCCGGGCGGTGATTCTTGGCCCAATCGCCTAACAACTGCGGGCGATCAAATTTTCTTTAAGGCCAATACCGCCTCCGGTTATCGTTTTTTCCGAACAGACGGCACTGTTTCCGGGCTTGTTGATCTGGCCGCTTTTGGTCTTGGTGCGGGCGATATGTATATCAATGTTTTCGGAAATAAAGTCGTTTTTCGCAACCGAGACGCTACCTATGGTTCGGAATATTGGATATCCGACGGAACAGTTGCCAGCACTTCAATATTGAAAGATATAAACACCGGAACCGGCAATTCCAATCCCTCTTATTTGGGTATTTTGGGAGATGAGTTGTTTTTTTCTGCCTACGATTCGGCCAGTGGGACCGAGCTTTGGAAGACGGACGGTACCGAGTCCGGCACGGTCATGGTCAAAGATATAAATCCTTCCGGCAGTTCAGGCCCCAGCAATGGAGTGGTTTATAATAATGAACTTTATTTCGAAGCCAGCGACGGCACGAACGGCTATGAACTTTGGAAAACCGATGGCACCGAGTCTGGCACGGAAATGGTGGCAGATATAAATACTTCCGGAAATTCCAGCCCTTCCAAGGGGGTTGTTTTCGACGGATCACTGTATTTCAACGCCGCTGATGACGGCTCTGACTATGAACTTTGGAAAACAGACGGTACGGCTTCCGGCACGATCCAGGCGGCTGAGATAGATCCGGATCATAATGCTAACCCGGGCTATTATAGTGATATAAATATTTATAACAACGAACTTTATTTCGATGCTTATGCCTCGGGAACCTATAGGGAATTGTGGAAATATAGCACCACCTCGGGAGCTTCTATGGTCAAAGATATATACGGACTGAGCTCTTCTGATCCGGAAGACATGATCGTTTACAATGGTTATCTTTTCTTTGAGGCCGATGACGGTTCCGGATCCAACATATGGAAGACCGACGGCACCGAATCCGGCACTTATCTGGTCAAAGATCTTTTTACCAATAATACAAACAGCTATGCCCAATATTTTGCCGTTTTAGGCGATCGTTTATATTTAGCGCATCGTAATGATACTGAGGGGTTAGAAGTCTTTCAGGTTTACAAAAGATCCTTGCAGACTTTGGCCGCACCGGCGCTTTCAGCTATCACCACCACTTCCGCTTCAGCCAGTTCCACTATTTCCGATAATGGCAACGCGTCATCGACCGAGCGCGGATTTGTCTGGAGCACTTCTCAGGACCCGACCTTGGAAAACCATTTGGCCAGCTCATCAGAATCAGGTTCCTTTGGAATAAGCGATTTCTCAACCTTGATCACCGGCTTGTCCTGCGGGACCACTTATTATATAAGAAGCTACGCCACGAATTTTACCGGTACCGGATATAGTGATCAGACCAGCTTTAGCGCTTCCAATTGCTCTTGCCCAAGCGTTGCTCATGCCTCCGCCTACAACAGCTATCCGACTTGCGGGGCTTCGGCCTGCGAATCCGGCTATGTTCTTTCCGGGTCAGGAGCAAGCGCAGTCTGCGTTCAAGGCTCGAGTGGCGGGATCATGCCTTTGGGGCTTTTGAACAAACCTGAATTTTCTTTTAAAGATGAAGATATAGAAACTCCAAGTTCTTTTATCGGCCTTGACGCAAACGAAGAAGATGGATCATCTTCTTTGCAAAAGCCTCTATATGAATATTGTGATGATGATATAGTATGTACGGTTGAGGATTTCGATCAGCAAATGTTGGAAAAAAGAAGACGGGAAGCTGCGCAGATGGAGGATATGATAAAAGAATTGATCGAAAGCCAAAAGAATGAAACCCGGAATCGAGCCTCAAAAAGACGTGTCCTTGAAGATAGACTTGCCGGCAGGATCCTGATCCAAGCGGAGGCCAACGGCGAGGCTTGGTATTTGAATCCGGAAGATAACAAAAGATATTTTCTTGGCCGGCCCATAGATATGTTCAATGTTATGCGGGCTTTCGGTCTGGGAGCCAAGCACGAGTATATCGCCGGTACGGAGTTCTTTCCCGAGCATCTTTCCGGCAAGATCCTTTTAGATGTTGAAGATCTGGGACGAGCATATTACATCAATCCCATTGACAGAAGGAAATATTATCTGGCTTGTCCTTCGCATGCTTTTTATGTGGTAAAGCATCTGGGCTTAGGGATCAGTGATTCAGACTTATCATATATCAATGCCGGTTTGGTTCCAAGATGAATTGAATTAGGATATTAATGCTTATTTTTGTAAAGTTGACGCATTTTTTTCCATATTCTAAAATGATATATTAAAGACTAAGGAGTATTTATTAATTTAAATACTTTTATTTATATAAATAAAAGATCAGCTTATGATAGAAATAAATAATTTGACCAAAAAGATCGGAGAGAACAAGATCTTAAGCGACATCAGTTTCAGCGTGAAGCAAGGAGAGATACTGGGCTTTCTTGGCCCCAACGGCGCCGGTAAGACCACGACCATGAAGATCATCACTTCCTTTTGGCAGCCGGATTCAGGTTCGGTCAAGATCGACGGCCTTGATGTCTCGAAAGATTCTTTGAAAACAAGAGAGAAGATCGGCTACTTGCCGGAAACCGTGCCTCTTTACGAGGATATGAAGGTCCATGAATATTTGAAATTCGTGGCCGAGATGAGAAACATCAAAAAGGAAAAGATAAAAGACAGGATCAAAGAAGTGGCTGAAAGCTGCGGATTGTCCAGCGTAATGGACAAGACCATCGACCAACTTTCCAAAGGTTATAAACAGAGGGTTGGGTTGGCTCAGGCCATCATCCATAATCCGGACGTTTTGATCTTGGACGAACCGACGACCGGATTGGATCCGAATCAAGTTTCCGAGATCAGGCGCTTGATCAAAGAGATCGGCCGGGAAAAGACCGTGATCTTCTCCACTCATATCTTGGGAGAGGTCGAAGCTACTTGCGACCGCGTGGTGATCATCAACAACGGGCAGATAACCGGCGAAGGTTCTCCCGAAGATCTGGCCAAGAAAGCCGATCCAAGAGAAGTTTATTATGTAAAGATCAGAGGCGATAAAGAAAGCGTCTTGAGAAAATTGAATGATATGATAGAGGTTGAATTCGTGGCCGAAAAAGATAAGGAAGATGAACACACTTTTGGCTATGAGATCAGGCCGTATGCGGGCAAGGATATAAGAGAGAATCTGTTCAAGACCATTTCCGCCACCGATAATTGGAGCATCTTGGAGATCAATAAGTTGAAAGCCAGTTTGGAAGACATATTCCGCGAACTCACTAAATAAATCTAAAACATTAGCACTATGGATAAGAAAAAATATCTAAAAACGATCTGGAGTTTGTATAAGAAGGAGCTGATGAGCTATTTTAATTCGCCGATCGCTTATATTTTTATCGGAGTTTTTTTGATAATCGGCAATTGGCTTTTCTTCAGGGACTTTTTCTTTTTCGGCCAAGCCAGCGTCAGGGGTTATTTTTCCCTCCTACCCTGGATATTCCTGTTTTTGTCGCCGGCCATTACCATGAGATCATGGTCAGAAGAGAAAAAAAGCGGTACTGTCGAATGGCTTTTGACCATGCCGATCACTGATTGGCAGGTGGTCTTGGCCAAATTCTTTTCCGCTTTAAGCTTTTTGTTCATCGCCTTGGTCCTGACCATCACTGTACCGATATCTTTATCTTTCTTGGGAGATCTTGATTGGGGTGTGGTCATCGGCAGTTATCTGGGCGCGTTGTTCCTGGGCGGAGCTTATTTGTCTCTGGGGCTTTTTATTTCTTCGCTTACCAAGAATCAGATCATAGCTTTCGTGCTCGGTTTGGTCGCCTGCTTTTTAGCCTTCATTATCGGGTACAATTTTGTTCTGGAGGGCTTGAATCCGACAGCTGCGGAGGTCTTCGCTTTTCTCGGCTTGGGCAATCATTTTTCCAACATTGCCAAAGGCGTGATCGATTCCAAAGACGTGATCTATTATCTTTCCTTTATTTTTATATTTCTGTGGGCTAACGTCCTGATCATCAATAAAAGAGGGATTAAGAATTAAATATTGAAATATTATGAAGAACATATTGAAAAAATTGAAATTGCCTCAAGGACTTAAGAAAATATTCAAAGGGAAGATGAAAGAGGGCGGAAATTTCACTCTTACGATCGTTTTGGCGATCGGCATAATAATCGCTTTGAACTTCATCTCATATCAGATATTCGTTCGTCTTGATCTGACCGAGAACAAGGATTTTTCGATTTCCGAAGCCAGCAAGAGAACGGTGGCGGATCTGGACGACTTGGTAAATATCAAAGTCTATTTTTCCAAAAATTTACCTCCAAAATTTCTAACCTTGGAACAGCAGATCAAGGACATCTTGGATGAATATGAGAATTATTCCGGAGGCAAAGTAAAAGTGGAGTTCATCGATCCGGCAGAGATGGAAAATCCGGGCAAGGACCTGCCGGCTTTGGGTATAGCGCCCTTACAGTTCAACGTGATGAAAAACGACTCTTACGAAATTGTAAAAGGCTATATGGGCATGGTGATCCAATACGGCAGCGAGCAGGAAGCCATCCCGGTCATCAACTCTAGCGACAATCTGGAATACACCATCACCTCCACTATCAAAAAATTTATATCAGATAGGGAAAAGATAGTTGGTTTGGTTTCCAGCAACCTCACTCTTAATGCCGGTAAGGCGGCTCGCAGGCTTTATCAAGGGCTTGAGGATCTGTATCAAGTAAAGGAGGTCGACCTGGCTTCAGAAGAAGATCTTTTGGTTGATGTCGACACTTTGATTGTGCTGGGACCAAAAGATAAATTCACCGAAAAACAGCTTAGGAAGATAGATGAGTTCGTTATGTCCGGCAAGCCTTTGGTGCTTTTGGTCGATGGAGTTGTCCTTGATTCCCAAAGAGGAGCCATTCAGAATAATATCGGATTGGATGATATGCTGGCCAAATACGGTTTAAGGCTTAACAAAGATCTGATAGCTGATGTTTCCAACGCTAAGGCTTCTATTCCAAGCGGTTTTTTCAACATTGTGCTGGATTATCCTTTGTGGCCCAAGGTCGTGGGTGATAATTTCGACCAGGATAACGTGATCGTCGCTTCTTTGGAAAGCCTTTCCCTTTTCTGGGCTTCAAGCATTGATATCATAGAGGAAAATATAAATAGTGAAGAGACCGAGGTTTCCATCTTAGCCAAATCGACCAAGGATGCTTGTGTTCAAAAGGATAATTTTGATATCGATCCGCAATCAAAGACCAACAAATGTTCTGAGACCGGCCAATACAACTTCGCTGTTTCTTTGATGGGCAAGATACCGAGCGCTTTCGAAGAAGATAAGTCGGCTGACAGCCGGATCATTTTAGTGGCTGACAGTGATTTCCCGGCTGATCGATTTTATGCGGTCAATTCCGACAATGTTATATTTTTTCAAAATATGATAGACGGTGTTACTTTGGATGAAGATCTGATCACTATCCGTTCTCGAGGAGTGACCGAAAGACCGATCAAAAAACTTGAAAAAGGAACCAAGGAATTCATACGTTATGCCAATATTTTCGGTATGACCGTAGTGGTTTTGGCTTTTGGCCTGATAAGATATTTTTTAAGAAGAAGAAAGAAAGATCATGCAAAGCACGTAACGCATAACGCATAACGCATAACATTTTTGTCATCCAGAAGCGTTAGCGAAGGATCTGTTCAAATAACAAATATCAAATAACAAATATCAAATAACAAATATCAAATAACAAATATCAAATAACAAATATCAAATAACAAATATCAAATAACGCATAGTCCTTAAG